>CAUJKL010000730.1 GCA_963204995.1 Planctomycetota bacterium
GAAGATGCCTAATTCTTTCGAATAGCGTTCGACGAGCTCGACTTCGGCCGCAGTCCGCCCCGTGCGGCGCATGTAATTGAGCGACTCGTCATCGACCGGGAAGAAACCCATCGTCGCACCATACTCGGGAGCCATGTTGGCGATCGTGGCCCGATCGGCGAGCTTCATGTGCGAGACGCCCGCACCGAAGAACTCGACGAATTTGCCGACAACGCCTTCTTTGCGAAGGGCTTCGGTCACAGTCAGCACCATGTCGGTGGCGGTCGCTCCCGCGGGCAACTTACCAGTCAGCTCAAAACCGACGACTTCGGGCATCAACATGTACAAGGGTTGCCCGAGCATCACGGCTTCGGCTTCGATGCCGCCCACGCCCCAGCCGACGACGCCGAGTCCATTGATCATCGTTGTGTGACTGTCGGTGCCGACAAGGCTGTCTGGTCTCGCGACGGGTCCGTCGCCTTCGTCGCGCACAAACGCTCCTTTGGCCAGGAATTCCAAATTCACCTGATGAACGATCCCGACATTCGGCGGCACGACGCGGAAGTTATCGAAGGCTTTCTGGCCCCAGCGAAGGAACTCGTATCGTTCGCGGTTACGTTGAAACTCGATCTCGACGTTTCGCGCCAGAGAATTGATATCGCCAAAATTGTCAACTTGCACCGAGTGGTCGATGACGAGATCGACGGGAATCAGCGGGTTGATCTTCGTGGGATCGCCGCCGAGTCGTTGCATCGCCGTGCGCATGGCGGCCAAATCGACAACCGCAGGAACGCCCGTGAAATCTTGGAGCACGACACGAGCTGGTTTGAACGGAATCTCTAGCTTGGCGGGAGCTGCTGCGTTCCAACTGGCAAGATTCTTCACGTCCTCTTCGGTCACGACAAAGCCATCGCAGTTGCGGACGACCGCTTCGAGCAAGACTCGCATCGAATAAGGCAACCGAGAAACCGCGCCGAGACCTTGGTCTTCCAAACGCTGAATGCGGTAGATCCCCACCGGGCCGCTGCCTGATTCAAACGTGTCCCGAATTCCGAACGAATCGCTCATCGCAGTGCAAACTCCTTCTACGAGGCTGTGATTTTATTGGGTGGGATAGGCTTCTAGCCTGTCAGAAATACGGGGAAAATGACAGGCTGGAAGCCTATCCCACGATTTTTTCACAACCTCTACGCGTACCGTGCCAGTGCTTTGGAAGTTGAAATTCTAGCGAATCAGTCAGGGAATGTCTGCGGGCCACGGCGTCAAGTTCGCCAAGGCTGGCTTTACTTTTACGAGTTGCCAGTTTATCAACTTGGCTCCGACGGGCGGCGGTATGGCGGTCACTCGAAGATGTATTTTACGTACGTTTACGAAAGTTTGAGATATGGATCTTCTGATTGCCCTCGTTGCTCTCTCCGCCATGGAGATCGTCTTAGGCATCGACAATATCGTCTTCATCGCGATTGTGACCAGTCGCTTGCCGGCGGAGCAACAGCCTCGTGCCCGGCGACTTGGTTTGCTGCTGGCGATGGTGATGCGGATCGTGCTCCTGCTGACCCTGTCCGTAATTCTGCAACTGGACGACCCGCTGTTCGATTTGTCGTCCGTGGGATTTCCGAAGGAAAGCTGGACTGCTTCCGCTGAACTTGAGATCGCTGAACTTGAGGCTCTCACACCAGTAAATCACGAGGCCGAAGAGCGGATCTTCGACCTTAAGTCGTGGATTCGTACGATCAATGCAATGGCGGGAGTTTCCGGCAAGGATCTGATCCTGTTCTTCGGCGGCTTGTTCCTGATCTGGAAAAGCGTTCACGAAATCCACAAGAAATTCGACGGCGACGAGGATGAGGCCTCGGCGACCGGGAAGGAAAAAGCCAGTTTTGGAAGCGCACTCGCCACAATTACCCTAATGGACATCGTGTTTTCGATCGATTCGGTCATTACCGCCGTGGGCATGGTGCGGGCCGATGGCGACCATTTCTGGAGGGGAATGAGTGTGATGGTAACGGCGGTGGTGTTGGCCGTCGCGGTCATGATCATCTTTGCCGAACGAGTAAGCCGGTTTGTCGATGAAAATCCGACTCTCAAGATGCTGGCGCTGTCATTTCTGATCCTGATCGGTGCCATGCTGGTGGCGGAAGGCGTCGGAACGCATTTCGACAAGGGATACATCTACTTTGCCATGACATTTGCGATCGCGGTCGAGGTACTAAACCTGAGAGTGCGGAACGCCGCGAGGCAGGAAAAGTCCGCCTGATCGCGCCGAACACCTGGGCCAAAACGAGATCAATCGAAAAAGCCCCCGCTTTGAGCGAGTTTGGCCCCGTGCAATCGGTGGCGCATTCGTTTATGATGGCACAGACGCCGTTCAAGGTGTCGTAGGAACGCAGGAATCTTCTCAAGCAGGATCATTGACGATGCGCGTGCTCGTAGGCTGGGATGACGAGATCGAAGCCGAAACAATCAACTTGATTCTTAATGTCGACGAGGTCGATGTCGAGATCTGTATCGACCCGACCGTGTTTGAAACGCAAGCCCTTAAGAAAAGGTGGGATGTCGTCCTGATGGCGACGAACTTTCCGAACGAGAAAGAATCCCTCGATTTGTTCCTGAAGGTCCAGGAAGCGAACGGCAGTATCCCGATCGTCGGCGTCTGGAAACAAGGGGAATTTACGAATCTTGCCAAATTCATCTCGCACGGGCTGCACTCGCACCTCATGCGCGATTCAGACGGCGACTATATCTTCCTGCTCCCCTCCATGATCGAGGCGGCACAAGCGGCGGTGATCGCACAACGCTCCAGAGCATTGGCCGAGCGATTGACGGAAGAGGTCGATTCGGTGCGTCGTCTGCAAGAGTCCGTGATCCCAAAGGACTTGCCCGCACCGGTCGGTTACGAAGTGGTCGGTCGTTACGAGCCTTCCCAGATTCGTGTGTCCGGTGCTAATCCGGTGATCATGGCTGGCGGCGACTATTACGATGCCTTCAATCTGAATGACACCGAGCTGATTCTGCTCGTGGGAGACGCATCCGGACACGGCGTGAAAGCGTGTATGTCGATCATGACGATGCACACGTTCATTAGAATGATTCGCGACCAGCGCTACCCGAACACTGCCGACTTCGTTTCCCAAGTCAATCGCCAACTGTGTACAAGCGATATCGTTCAGGACGAAGGTGGTTTTATCACGCTGCTTTACTCGACGGTCGATCTGGTAAATCACCGACTGAAGTGGACTGCCGCAGGCGCACCGATGCCGATCTTGCTGAATCTCGATACGAACGAATGTTACGAATTGGGTGGCGAAGAAGAGGGCGGGTTACCGCTGGCGATCGATGAGGACTGGGAATACGAAGAAGTTGTCAGCGACATTCCCGAGAACTCACGCTTGCTGATTTTTACCGACGGTCTCGACGAAGCGTTTCCCGCTGAAGGCGATATGGAGCACGACCAATTCGGCATTAAAGGCATCATAAAGTCGCTCCAGGAAAGCAGCAAAATGCCGCTTGCCGCAGCACTTCAAAAGCTGTTCGATGATTCCAACGCCGCCACGCAAGGCAGCGGTCGGCACGACGACACGTCGGTCGTGCTGCTTGAACGGCGCAAGGTGAAGCCCGATGCGTAACCGCTAACGACCGTGGCAGATAATCAACAGCGGCGCGTCCGTTCGTCGGGCGAGGTGAATCACAAACTCGGGCGGCGTGACGCACAATCGTGTCGCTGCTTCGGAGTCTCAGAACTCCTG
>CAUJKL010000731.1 GCA_963204995.1 Planctomycetota bacterium
GTTTATGTTGGCCGCGCGAGAGTTGCTGTGCATTAAATTGCCCGGTTTCGAGGTCGACGTATTTTTCGATTCCCAATAGTTGTGCAAAGTGCCGCAATCGATCTTGGTCTAAATCGATGCCAAGCAGGCGGTCGAAGACGTGTCCCTCGACAAAGACCGTCGAAAACAGCTGCCGGTAATTGATACGGGTCGCTTTAGAGATGACCAGCCCGTTGAGCGAGACCTGTCCCTCGTCCGGTACGTACAGCCCTGTCAATACCTTTGCCAGAGTCGTCTTGCCGCTCCCATTTCCGCCCGCGATGAACAGCTCTTCTCCCGAGGAAATGGTCAGATCGATCGGCCCCAAAGTGAAACCTCGCCCATCCGGAGACGTGTACGAATAAGTTACGCCACGCAGCCCTAGCGATTCGAACGGTGGCATCACCGTGCAGAGCGTCGCCTCTTCGGAATCGTCAATCGACAGCCCGAGCTTATCGATTTTAGACAGCGCGATCGAGGCTGCGTTGGTCGCAGGAAGCCAACCCAAGATGCCGTCCAGCGGATGTGTCAGATACAAAATCGAAAGCGTATAACCGGTCAGCGTGGCAGCAGAAACAGAGTACAATCTCGGCCAGACAAAGAGTAACAGGCCGACGCCGACGAATAGGAGCAGTCGCCCCCAGCTATGTGCGAAGCCCTGAATGCTCGAACCTATAATCATATTTCTGCGCATCTTCGTGTCCGCTGGCAACAACACGCCGTAAAGGAAGTCAAGACAACGAGAACGATGGCCCTTGAGTTCCTTGATGCCGTGGACCATGGCGCGAGTTTGCTTGACCACTTCGTCCTGGTCTTCTCGAGCCTGACAGAGGTAACGATTAGCGATCCGCAGACCGATCAGGAAGCTGGCGATACCAAAGCTGGCGAGCAGAACCACGCAGCCCGCAAGTGGCAACGAGAGACTGGCGAGATAGCCGATCCCACAGATCAGTACTGCTGCGTTAGCGCAGGCACCCGGCAAACCGATCAACGCACCGGTGATGGCATTGACATCGGAGCCCAGTGACGCGATCAGGCGGTGAGGTCCAACTGCTTCAAGTCCGGGCAACGGAGCGGTTGTGATTTGACCGCAGAGTTCGTATCGCAATCGTGCGGCGGTCGAGTGTGACAATCTAACCAGCAGACACTTGGAGCTAACCTGCGTGACTAGCACTACGCAGCACGCACCTGCGAAGAGTGCTGGCAGTTCCAGCGATTCGGTCACTGGCTCGCTCAGCGACCGTTGGATCAACGCAATCAACGCCAAAGTCGCCATACCGCTGACGGCACCCAACGAGACTGATAACAGGCCCCCCAACCAGGAAGACCGAACTAAGAGTAGAAGTAGTTTCATCGTTCGCGCCAGATATCGGTTGGGTGTCGGATGGAAACGGTGGTTCTGGCTAGAAGCCTTGTGGATGCACGATTGTCAACTGAAGAGTGCGCACGTGAGCAGGGCGCGATGGAATTGCCGAGTGACGGTACTTCTATCGGCAAAACAGGTACGACGATGTCAGCATGAACGATTAAATTAAGCGAAAATTCATGCTAGCGGGACGAGGAGGTGGCGGTGAACCGGCATCCTGTTTGTTCACGTTTTCCTCTTGGTATTTCCGAGACGACTCGCTAAAAGAGGCACGCAAATTACTTTGGCCCGTCTCTTCACTATGGTATCTCGGTTACCGATGTCGCTGGTGAACACGTTGATCTAATCATGAGAGCGAGGCATGGAACTCCATGGATACCGATTCACATCCCGCTAGCAACGACGAAAAGGGTTCGGAGGACGGCCGCCGTGCCGTACTCTTAACCTGCTACATGACGGGTTCCACCGAGGGCAAGAACCTCGGCACCGCAGGTTACTCACATGACTTTGTAGCAAAGTTATTCTCCCAGCTCCTGTCACGCTGGGGAAAAGTAGTTCACGTTCCGGACCCCAAGAAGAACCTCGATCTCGCGGCCCAAGAAGTTCGCGATCAGGGATTTGATCCCGTGCATCTCAGTGTGCTTCCGTTTCAGGATGTTTGCCTCGCCCAGACGATTCCGAACGTTGTCATGCCAGCCTGGGAATTTCCAGATGTTCCGGACCACGGCTTTGATGACAACCCACAAAACGACTGGCCGGCAACTGCAGACCGTTGCGATCTCGTGCTAGTGAGCGGGCCCTTTACGGAACAGGCCTTGCGAAAAGGGAAAACCAAGGCCCCCATTCGCTTTGTTCAGGTTCCAACGCCGGATGACTATTTCTCGATTCCGGATTGGAAACCAGGCCAGAAGATTGGCATCGCCTGCCCCGCCTATGTATTCCCACAAGCTGCCGACCAAATCTCCGCTAGCTCGCTTCTCGGACGCGGTTATCAGTACACCGCTGCTCAGCTTAGGATCTGGCAGCACGCTCGCCAATCGCGCTCGAGCGGAAAGATGGCGCTACCTTACCAAAGTACTTCGCCAGCCGAGTTATCGGGTATCGTCTACACAAGCGTTTTCAACCCCGAGGATGGACGCAAGAACTGGACGGACCTGCTGACGGCGTTCTTGTATGCCTTGGGAGATCGCGAAGACGCGACGTTGGTGTTGAAGCTTGTCACTAAGAACGCTCAGGCGGTGAAGAAAGTGATCAAGTTCTACCAAGGTCGTGACATTCCACATCGATGCAAAGTAGTTGTGATCGGCGATTTTCTCACGGAGAAACAAATGTACCAACTCGCTGAAGCCAGCACTTACTACTTGCAGACGACCAAAGCCGAAGGCAATTGTCTGCCGCTGATGAATTATCTTGCCGCCGGACGTCCTGGGATCTCGCCGAATCATTCTGCAATGAGTGACTATTTCGACGACTCGATAGGATTTGTGATCGAATCTCACCCTGAACCTTCGGCCTGGCCACATGACACGCGGTTGCGAAGTCGGAGCACCTGGGGGCGCCTGGTCTGGCCCTCGATCGTGGAACAAATTCAGCAGAGCTATCACCTTGTCAAAGATCATCCTGAACAATATCTATCGCTGGCCAATCGCTGCCGTTCCCATATGCGCACTTGGGCCGGAAACGAGGCGGTCTGGGGGCGACTTCGTGAAGCCCTTGACGCCCTGGTCAACGGAGAACTTCGTCGTGAGGCCCTGCCGACGCCCGTCACCGTGGACTCAACGAAAAAGGCAGCATGACGCCTGCTGCATCGCGTCAACTGACGCCATCCTTTCAGAGTAATTGTCAGAGGAGTACCGAAGTGATGAACATTGTTCCCGCAAGTGATGCAGAGGGTCGGGGATCGGTACCGGCGGAAATAGGGATTTTTCGCATCGCCATCTTAAGTACTCCGCGTACGGGCAACACCTGGTTGCGGCGACTATTGGATACGATCTATTCATTGCCCCAGGTCGTGGCCGATACGCCCGATGATGTCGATTGGGATCAACTGCCGCAGCAGTGCATTCTGCAGCTGCATTGGCCCGTCGATACCGCGTTAGAATCACTTCTATCAAAACACGAATTCAAAGTCGTGACTCTCTTCCGAAATCCATTCGATACCTTGATCTCAATCCTCCACTTTGCGACTGTCTGGAAGAACACGGGGCTGTGGATGGGGGGGCTGCAGGGCGATGAATCGGAGATCATCGGTACTCGCCCCTGCAGTCGAGAGTTTGCGAAGTATGTAGCGAGCGAGCGAGCCAAACTGCTGATCGCTGCGAGCGCGAACTGGGGTGAAACGGATAACTGCCTGCCGATCAGATATGAATCTTTAGTCGAAGACACGGTCGGTGAATTGAAGCGAGTAACAGATCGTCTGCTCACAGCACCTGACGAAGTGATTTCCGCAGCGGCTGCGGCCAATTCGCTGGCTCACCTGCGGGCCAGCGTTCAAAATCAGCACTTCTGGCGCGGACAGCCAGGAATCTGGAAGTCGTTACTCCCGCAGACTGTGGCACAAGATATCGCACGTCACCACGCACCGGCCTTTGCGATGATGGGTTACGCGAACGACGCAGACCAGAACTTATCCAATGCCGATGCCGATGCGAACTGGGCGACTCTGGAACTGGCCACCATTCGTCAGGAAATGGCGGAATCGCGACGACAACTCAAGCAGACATCGAATGAGCTGATTGAGGCGAGGTGGGAGATTACGGCTCTGGAAGGACGAATCGAACCGCTCGTGAAGGTTGGCCCGCTGGTCCTGAAAATAGCAGAGCGCGTCAACGGCGTGGTTGAATTCTATCAAGGCGCAGTTGCTTCCATCAGACGCAGCTTGAGGATGCCCGAAAAGAGTATCGGGAAGGGAAAGCGATGTGAGGTCTGAGTTCCGCCAGCAGAGCGGATTCATCCAGAAGCAACGGATGGTTCTCGATGGAACTGGCGCTCCTGATCAACTGAAGTCACTCGGCTCAATACACAGTAAACCATCGTGCTCATTTTGGTGATGCTTGATTAGACGCCTCAAGCACAGGCACTTCCGACAGCCACTTGCAATTCTAGGAAGCGGTCCCTCTCT
>CAUJKL010000732.1 GCA_963204995.1 Planctomycetota bacterium
GTTGCAATCGTCATGGATAAACGTTCGATCGCCGGCCGAGGCTGTGTTTTTATTGGGTGGGATAGGCTTCCAGCGTGTCAGAAATACGGGGAAAATGACAGGCTGGAAGCCTATCCCACGATTTTTTCACAACCTCGCCGCGAGTCGGCGTTTGCAATGTGGGTTACGAGTGCCGCGGTGCTACTTTCTGCGGCAGCATTACACGCACAGGAGAACAGCGCGCGTGAATCACTCATCCACTGGCAACACGTTGTCGCCATCGAGAAGCCCCCTGAAAACACGGCACCGTGGATGGATACGATCGTGCAACCGGAGATCTTCGACGGGGCTCGCTACGATTTAAGCGACTTGCGAATCTACACCGATGCAGGCCAGGAAGTACCCTATGCGTTGCGGGTTCGCAGCAGTCGTTCGGAGCGGCAACCGCTGGATGCACGCGAATTCAATCGCACGAAAGGTCCCGACCAAACCAGTGAACTTACGCTCGACTTGGGCGAAGGGAAACCGGAACACAACGCGTTGGAAGTCGATCTTCCGGGTCACAATTATCGCCGTCGGATCGAAGTGGAAGGGAGCGACGACGGTGAAGCATGGCGACCGCTGCGTGACTTGCTCTTGGTCGATTTCCGCAGGGGTAGCGAAGTTGTACACGATGACACGATCGAATACCCGTTGAGCCGCTTTCGCTACCTGCGAATCAAATTGCATCCCGATCCGATTGTTGACGACGAAGCCGTCGCGATTGGCGAAGTGAAGATCCTGCGCACCGTCGAGATCCCCGGCGAGAAGCTGACGCTGGACGCAGTCATCGGCAATCGTGAAGCGGTACGTGCCGACGCCGGGCCGGGATCGAGCTGGGATCTCGAACTTGGTGGCGATCAAACTCCGGTATCGAGCATTGAAGTACACATCGCCGATGCCGAGTTCGTTCGCAATTTCAACCTTGAAGCAGGTGGCCCACCGAATTCCGGAACGCCATTTACATCGGTGGTACGCGGCGTGTTTCGTCGGCGGGCGGGCGAACCGTTAGTGCCCATGCGCGTCGAGTTTTCTGAAACGAGAGCCGCTCGGTTGCGATTGATCGTCACCGACAACCGAAACCCGCCGCTGCAAGTCGATCACGTCCGATTCGCGGCAGATGCCCGGCAAGTTGTCTTCGCAACTCCGGCAGATGCCGCTTCGTACAAGCTTTACTTTGGCAATTCGGAAGCGGAAGACCCGAACTACGATTTCGCACGCAATCTGCCACAGAAGTTGGAGCCCGAACCGAATCGCGCGACATTTGGCGACCGCGAAGCGAATCCGATCTTCGAGCCAGAACCGCTTCCCTTCACCGAGCGTTGGCCATGGGCTGTCTATCTCGTACTCGGTGTCGCCTGTCTTGTGCTCGCCGCCATCGCCGCCAGCCTCTCACGAGCCGCCATCGCATTGCACGACACTGCGACCGAAGCCGCTGCGTAACGGAGAAGTGGAAGCTTAGCAACGCTCGCGTAATCAGTGGGATAGGCTTCCAACCTGTCAAAGGCAACTCGACAGGCTGGAAGCCTATCCCACGTCGGAAAACCGTCAGCTATTTCACGAGCGATGCTTAGCAGCGGTGATCAACGATGTGTCTCAGTACATCATCTCAAGTGGCATCGGCGGGTGGCTGTGGCGGAGTCTTCGACGCCACGGCTGATTGGAGTTCATGGCAAGCCGGGGCTTCGCGGACTCAGCCCCAGCCACCTCGTTTTATGAGGTTGTTTCCTGGACGATCCTAAGCTGCGGTAGCGCTGAAAAGTGCTTCGCACAGAAGGGGAAAGCGGTGACAAGTCACCGCAGTCCAAAACGTATGGGGCGCGCACGGCGCCAGGCCTGTGCTCTCGATCCTACTCGCGAGATCCACGATCTCGAAGGGCGTCCCTTTCCCATCTGTGACGAACATCCGATCTCGGACATTCTGCAATAGCGAGCAGTGTTCCACCGGTGCCATTGAGCTTGCAATACAACTGGTTGAACACAACCCGCTCCCGACCAACCTGCGATCGGTGCCCGCCGCTAGAATCTTGCTGAAATAACATCACTTTCATTGATAACTGATGAAGTCATACAGAAATGCGTGATGTGCCCCGTTCATAACGCTGACGTCAAGAAGGGCGAGGCAATCGGCGCGAGCGGCTATACTGTGGCTATTGAGTAATGGCCCTATTGAGTAATGGAAAAAGCGACTTTAAAACATTCGCTTCCAGAACGCGGCAGCTGGAAGTGGTCGAAGACATTGGAATTGATGCTGTTACGCCGGGATGACTCGTCGTCGCAGGCGATCGGGATACTGCGATGATTCCCGATTCGCGTAGCAATACGTGCAATTACTAGTAGCGAGAATGCGATGAACCCCATTCCCTGTGATGCGTCGATCCTGTCGCTGCAAGTCGGGCTACCCAGAGATATATCGGATGCCGACCCAAACGATTCGAAGCAGACATGGATCAGCGGGTTCGTCAAGCAGCCTGTTGATGGCCCAGTCTGGCTAGGCTCGTTGAATCTTGCCGGAGATGGCCAAGCGGATCTTGTGCATCATGGCGGTGCGAACAAAGCGGTTTGCGTCTATTCCGCCGAACATTATCCGTTCTGGCATCGAGAGCTAGGTCGCGTTGACATGCAGTACGGCGCCTTCGGCGAAAACCTGACGATTACCGGGCTCACGGAGCAGGACGTTTGTATCGGCGATATCTGGGCGATCGGCGAAGCACTCGTACAAGTCTCGCAACCGAGGCAACCTTGTTGGAAGTTAGCGCGACGATGGAACATTAAGGACCTTGCTCTACACGTACAGCACACCGGTCGCACCGGATGGTACTTTCGCGTGTTGCAAGAGGGCTTCATCGCCGTTGGAATGCCGCTCACGCTTGTCGATCGCCCCTTTGCAATGTGGACCGTCGACAAAGCAAACCATATCATGCATCACGACAAAGAGAACTTTGCCGAGGCGGCGTGCCTGGCTGCGATTCCGCTGTTGTCGTCGAGTTGGCAAGAGACTCTCTTACGACGAATTCAGTTGATCGACGAATCGAACTCCCGTCGTTTGAACGGCACCGAGAACTAGGCGCGGTACAGATCATGAAGCAGCTAATTAAAGTAATCGTTCTTCTCTTGCTTGTGCGCAGCGTTGCGGCGGAGACCGTATTTGTCGAAGCGGAAAGTTTTACGTCGTCCACCGATGGCTGGGCGGTCGCCAGCAACCAACAAACTCGATCGGCTTCGCGTGTTCAGACGCTCCACGGCGCAGCGGGCGATCCGCGTGGAGTCGCCACCAAATCGATTACGCTGAAACAACCAGGCATCTACCGCGTGTGGGTCCGCTACCTGCACCACGAGAGCTATCGCGGAGCGTTTCGTCTGGCAGTCGCACGCGACGGCGAGCCCGTGGTTGCGAAGGACTTCGACACACAACCGGTGCCGGACGCACCGAGTTGGGAATATGTGTGGGATTACTTCGATGCCGAGCTACCTGCGGCGACCGTCGATCTTGAACTGAGCAAATTCGAACAGAAGAATTGTTCCGGGTACGTGCGGCACATCGACTGTGTCTTGCTCACCACCGACAAAGCACTTACGCCCAATCACCTGCCTTACGGGCCGCAAACCTTTCTGCGTGTGACGTTAGGCGACGTCTATGACGAGCCCGTGTACGTTCACCTGTTCGCGGACCATTATCGCTCGCCGTGGTATCAACACTTCCATCTCTCTAAGGCAGGCGCGAACCCTGGTCTGCGCCCCGACGATCGTGATCGAATGCTTGGCGGCGAACAGACACCGTGGTGCAACATCACGCCTATGCTGTACCAGGATAGCGGAGCCATCTTGAATATCTCGATCCGCCACGCCTATCATCAACACGCATCGCGATTGCAAGCCAAGCTGGAATTCGCCACCGCACCGGAAGAGAATTCCATCGTCCGCACGATGGCAGTCGCAAGTGATCCGAATGGGTTGGTAGTCGTCGTGCCACCGGACTTGACGACCGCCGAGCACCTGAGTTGGTTGAAGCGCGACTCAGACTTTGCCGAAGCCACGGGCCGGATCGCCGATGCTTTTGATTGGCCCGCCATCGGCAGGAAGCCACAGCGGTTCCCATTCTTTGTGAGTGCCACGGTCGGAGGTTACGGGACCGCGGTCGACAAGTCCGTCAGCGATCGCGAATGGAAGACGCTCGATTATTTCGGTTTCTCGAACCGCAGCAAGTCTTACATCGGCGGCGTGTGGCACATGCAAGACGGTTCGTATTGTCGGCCGGACATCGAGCGGATGAAGCAACAAGCAGCAACGCAGTCGGCGGAGTTCCGCGATAGCGGCAAGTTGATCGGCGACATCGCGTTCTGCATGCTCACCGACGAGCCGACTGGCCAGCCCGCCGCGTTCGCAGCACGAGACGAAGCCTATCACGAGGCATTTCGAACTTGGTTGAAGAAACTGGGTAAGTCCCCAACAGATCTCCTTGTCGCGAATTGGGAGGCTGTCAAACCCGTACCGGATAATCAGCGCGACGATCATCCCGCGCTGCATTATTTCACACAGCGATTTCGGACGAGATCACTCGGCGACTTTATGGCGACGCAACGCGGCATCCTGGAAGAAGCCTACGGTCGATCGCTACCGACGTTGGTGAACTTCAGCGATGGCGCGACCTATCACGCCAACTTTTACGGACAGGGCGTCGACTATTTCGAATTGCTCGATGCGGACGACCAGAACGCCATTTGGAGTGAGGACTGGGCGAACGGCGCATCGAGCTACCAGTGCGGTGCGTACAACGTGGACCTGATGCGGGCTGCCGCGCGCGAGCGAGGGCAACTCATCGGTCACTACCTCGTAGCACATGCGGGCCGCAAATCCTGGGACATCAAACTCAAAGCTGCGAGCGAAACAGCGCGCGGAGTGCGGATCTGGAAGAACTTTTCTTATGGGGTCAGTTGGGGCAGCCACGAAGGTGGGCCGGCGTGGAAGAGTCACACGTGGTATTCCAAGCCCGACGTCTGGCGAGCCAACGCCGAAGTCGTTCGCGAAATTGGTGGCGCGGAGGATCTCCTGTTGTCAGCCAAGGCCGATCCCGCCGAAGTCGCGATCCTCTATTCCTCATCGACGGATGCCTGGACGCTGGGTCGCAATTACGCCTTTGGGTTCGATCGCATGCATACCTGGATGGCGCTGGCACATGCACAGATTCCAGTCGACTTCGTCGCCGAGCGGCAGGTCGAACGCGGCGCTTTGAAGAACTATAACGTCTGCTACCTTTCCGGCCCGAACTTGACGCGCGCTGCCGCACAAAGACTGAGTGAGTGGGTATCAGCAGGCGGCGTGCTCTACCTGTCCGCCGGTGCCGCCAGCCTCGATGAGTTCAATCGCCCACTAGACACTCTCGATTCGCAGTTGCCCGCCGAGCGTGATCCCGTCGAAACGCTTCAGCCCTATTTGAATTCAGGCAGCTATGCCTACATCTTGCAAGCGAAAGACCACGTTGTCGCCGATGGTGCGACTTTGGAAGTGTTGTCCGTTCGCCAGCGACAAACGCCGCACACGGATTCCGAGGTGTTAGCGAAGTTCGACGATGGCTCCGCCGCGATTGTACGGTCCACCGTCGGCAGAGGCATGATCTACTCGGCTGGCTTTCTTCCGGCATTGGACTACATCAAGCAAGCAGTCGTCGCACGTCGAGCGTTGTTGGCCGAACACGCCAGTGCTCACGAGATCGCCGCTAATCGTACGTCGGCACCAACGCCGACCCTCGAAGTATCCGATAGACCGGCGGCAATCAAACCAATGACGGACATCCGCCTTGAGCGTTCTTACAATCCCTGGGACTACGCCGCGGAAGTCCGCGAGCTGATCCTGCAACCGGTGCGTGCCGCGAGCATCGACCCGCCGCTCACTTGTAACACGCCGCTCGTCGATGCCATCTTGCTGCAAGCCGACAACGGAGCCGTGATTCCGCTTGCCAACTACACGCTGTTGCCACTTGAGAAAGTCGAATTCAACTTGCGTAGCCAACGAGCCATCGCCCGGATCGAGTCGATTCACCGTGGAGCCATCGAATTCGCAACGGACGGTAGCGGAGTCGTCACGTTTTCACTGCCGCTGGATGCCAGCGACTATATCAAAGTCATTTACCAGTAAACTCGAATTGCAGCGAGATACCAATCATAATTCACGGCCTCGTCACACGGTTCGTGCCTTTGGTTGTGATCGGCATCGCACAAACCGAGACGCCCGAGTCGAGTGACTGTCTGAGCAGTTCGGTATTCACGCGTTTGTTCCTACCACGAAACCCGTACCGTGAATGGAAACCAGAACGGGGATTGGCAAGACGTCTAATTCTATTTGAATACTTCGACCTCATTCGCCTGGGTTTGACCGAGTTGAGCCAACGATTATAAGGAGACGTCGAATGTGTGCTGGGAGCATCCATCACTTGACCCATCACCCACCGACCGACAAACTGCTGACTCCCCAGAGATCGATCGACAAGGAACCGGTATGAGAAAAACCTTCAAAGAACGTTTGGCAACCGACGAGCTGATTCGCACGTTTGCAATTGGCCGAGTGGTACATCCTGTCGTTGTCGAGATGTACGGACTCGCGGGCGGCTTTCATGGATTCTGGCTCGACCAGGAACACGCTTTCATCTCGACCGAACAGCTTGTCATGGCGTCATTAGCCGCCAAGGCAAACGACTTCGACTGTTTCGTGCGGCTGGCCCCGACAGGATACTCGGCGGTGACCCAGTGTCTAGAAACGGGCATCGGCGGTGTAATGGCGGCTCAGATCCATTCGGCTGAGCAGGCTGAGGAGTTTGTAAAGTGGACCAAGTTCGCACCGCGCGGGACGCGAGGGCTGAACCTCAGCGGTCGCGATGCGAATTACACTCATAAGTCCGTTACCCAGTTCATCGAGGACGCCAACCGCGAGCATTTTGTGGCGATTCAAGTCGAAACACTGGGAGCGCTCGAGGACGCCGACGCCATCGCCGCGATCGACGGTGTCGATTTGTTATTTGTCGGGCCAGCGGATTTGTCCTTGGCGCTCGGCATCCCCGGCCAATTCCATGACGATAAGTTATGGGACGCCATCGGCAAAGTCTCGGCCGCTTGCAAGAATCACGGGATTGGTTGGGGTGCAGTCGTTCCCGATCCCAAGTTCTGCGACCGCGCCGTCGAACTCGGCTGCCGCATGCCGACGATCGGCAACGAAGTCGGCGTGCTGCGTCGCGGCATCGAGTGGTTTCAAACAAAGTTCAACAACCAATTCGATGAGTCTCAGTAGCCAACCATCCGATGCGTCGTCCCATGCCACGTCGCCAACTTTGGTCGCTCGTGTGCAGGCGAATGAGCAAGCCGCTTGGCAGCGTTTGGTGGACTTGTACGGCCCCTTGATCTACTCGTGGGCTTGCCGAGGCGGACTTGCTAACGAAGATGCAGCGGATGTCATGCAAGAAGTCTTTGCGGCGGTCGCCAAGGCCATTGGCCGCTTCGATACGGCAGGCTGCGGTCGGTTTCGCGGTTGGCTGTGGACGATCACACGGAACAAGGTCCGCGACCATCATCGTCGCTCAGCCATCGAGCCCGAGGGCCGAGGTGGTGACACCGCGTTGCGCGAACTGGCTGAATTGCCCGACCACTGGGACGACAACCGTTCCGACGCCACGCGGCAGGAAGTCCGAGCGTTGTATCACCGCGCATTGCAGCTGATCCGCAACGACTTCGAGCCACACACGTGGCAGGCGTTTTGGCTGTCGGTCGTCGACGAGCAGCCAACCGACGAGATCGCCAGCCAACTCGGCCTCTCGGCCAACGGCGTCCGCCAGGCCAAATCTCGCGTATTGCGACGACTGCGGGCGGAACTCGCAGACGCAGCAAGTCCAGTAAGCTCCGAGTGACGCACTTTGCGAAATGCCGTGTAGGATTCGTTCCGTGGGCAAACTGTATCTCGATCTCGACAAACGGCACCGTAAGATGCTATCTTACACATCATGAACACTAGAGTATCGAGCAAAGGTCAGATTGTTCTGCCAGCGGAGCTGAGGGAGCAGGACGCAATCGTTTCCGGTCAGCGATTTCTAATTGAACGATTGGAGCCGGGCACGTATCTGTTGAAACGGGAATCAAACGACTCCAATGCCGGTCTGGTCGACTGGTTGTTGGCCTGTCCGGACAAAGACTGGTTTCGGCCAATTCCTTGTTGCTGGCGGGGCTAAGTCGTAAGGGCTTGGCGATGCCAGTCAAAGACAGCCTCATCGCCGCCTCCGCGCTACAGTACGGCCTGACGGTCGCCACCCGAAACGTCGCGGATTTCAGCAACGCGGAAGTTGCGGTCGTGAATCCCTTCCAAACGTGATCGTCGTGATCTGCAGCGCACAATTTCCTGCCGCGGTGATTTTCCTGTCGCGCTGTCACGTGGTTACTTAGTAGCGACCTCTACGGAGGATCGAGCTGCTCGTGATACACTTGCACGATGAGGAGCGTCCGATGACCGACACGACTTGTTTCTCTCGCGATGAGCTTAGAAGTTACTTGCTCGGTGAATTACCCGAGCCAGCTTCCGGCGAAGTGGCGCTGCACGTGGAAACGTGCCAATCGTGCGAGGCGACGGTGTCAGAACTCGATCGCGAATCCGACACGCTCATCGAATCGCTGCGTCAGCCCGTCGCGGCGGAGGAACCTGCCAGCGATTATCGTTTGGCTGCCAAGCGGTCGCTCGCGTACTGGCAAGACGCCGTCGCCGGGGCCAGCGATCCGGTCACTGGCCAACCAGCAATCGACGGTATCCGGCTGCGCGACTATGAGCTGTTCGAGCCGCTGGCGCGAGGCGGCATGGGAACCGTGTACCGCGCCCGGCACTTGCGTTTGAACCGGCAAGTCGCCTTGAAAGTGCTGCCCGGACGCCTGCTGAAAGATCCCGTGGTGGTGGCACGTTTCGAGCGCGAGATGCAGGCGGTCGGCTCGCTGCGTCACCCGGCGATCGTCCAAGCCACCGATGGCGGCGAAGCAGAAGGCGTTCACTTTTTGGTGATGGAGTTGATCGATGGTTGCGACGCCAACGCACTGATACAACTTCTCGGGCCGCTGCCGGTGGCGGATGCCTGCGAGATCGTGCGGCAAGCCGCGATCGGGATGGCTTATGTTCACGAACAGGGAACCATCCACCGCGACCTGAAGCCCTCCAACTTGATGGTGACGCGTACGGGCGAGGTGAAGGTGCTGGACTTGGGGCTGGCTCGCGTGGTGGGCGAGCAACTGGCCGAAGACGAACTCACCACCATCGGCCAGCTGATGGGGACGCTCGACTACATGGCTCCGGAACAAATCGAGAACTCGCACGCCGTCGATGAACGAACCGATGTCTATTCTTTGGGCGCGACGCTTTATAAGCTGCTCGCCGGTCGCACGCCTCACACCAGCGAGGCCCGTTGCTTCAGAAGCTCGTGCAATCGGGCAAGAATGGCGAATCCGAAATGGCTCGAATTGTCTTGGACAAGTGGAAGTAGAAACCATCGGTAGGCCGGACCAAGGCTTTGCGCAGTTCCGGCACCAGCGTAACGTCTCGCTCACGCCGGAACTGCGAAGACTTGTTCCGGCCTACTTTGCTCTTGGTTCGCTCGCGAGCGCCCTTCGCTCACCGATCCCACGGAAACGTCATCGTCGGCTGGTTCGCGTAACGCTTCATTTTGACCACGAACCGCCCGCCTGCGCCGGGAGCCAACTTGACCGCGAGCTGATTTGAGTTGACTGCTTGCGATTGTCCGCTGTCCTGAGACACGCTGCTGAACTGGTGTTCCGCATACCCTCCGGCTTGAATAACGATCTCGCGTGAGGCAAGTTGATTCGTGTTCACAAGCGTGACGGCGACTTCATCAGCGGTCAGTCGATCGACCAATGCCGCGATGTCTTCCGGGATTCCCGCGCGGCGCGCGATGGGGTCGAAGTAGCGGAGCCGCGCCTGCAACACATTGCCTTGATGACCGGGATGCAATCCGCCGAGCATCAACTGAATCAGCGAAGCGACACTGGCCGGATTGAGATGCATGGGATCATCCGCCAAGCGCGTGTCGGGCGTCGTGTCTTCGGTACGCATTTCGGCCACACGTTGCCGCACGCGAGTCAAGTCCGCACGCAACGCTTGTTCGGGATAACTCGCGTCTTGGCCGAGCAGATAGCGTAACCAGCGCTGATCCCGCGAGAACTGTTCGTTGTTGCGGTAGCCCGCTTTGCTCGCGCCACCGACTTCTTGGGGCAGCACTTCCTCCAGGTCATCGGCACGCATCGAGAGGTAGTACAACTCGAGTGCGGCGTAGTTGTACTTCTCCGGCGAGTAGTCATACCAACCGTCATCGCCAAACATCGCCGGGTACATCGTCCGGCCATCGATCACTTTGGCCTGAGCATTGATCGTATCGATCTGACGACGCCACGGATCGAGATACCGATCGTCTCCCGTCAGCAAATAGGCGTTCATGAACCCCGTAAAACCTTTGTTGTGCGTGTTGCGGTGTGCGAGACTGCCGTCCTGCGGCACCACGACGGTGAAAGCCCAACCGTAACAACCGCCGTACCACTTGCCGTCCGTCGCCCCACCGATCTTGCCGTCCAAGCCGATGTTCGACGGGATGATGTATCCGTTCTGCTTCATCCGCTCGACCCAGGCGTCGACATATTCCAACAGCCACGCCTTGTACTTCTCCTCGCCGCTCATCATATAACCGTTCAACGCCAGTGAAGTCGTCAGCAGATTTTGCGGCAGGTCGCCGATGATGTCGTTGTAGTCTTTGAAATGAGCCAACATCTGCTCGTAGCTTTCTTCGCCGTGCCCGAGTCGAAAGCGGTTTTTGATTTCAATCGGATCGCCCGCCCAGTCCAACGCCGTAGCCTTCCGCAGCAACGGACCACGGCTGCCGTTAAACATGCTGCGAATGATCTTGTGCTCCGGATCGTAGTTTGGGGCACCCGGATCTTCGTTCATGTAGAAGCCCGCGAAGCGTCGCACTCGCTGTTGAAACGCCAGATCGTGGGGATCGGAGAGCCCTTGCAAGTTGAACACGGTCAGACCTTCGCCGTTGTGCAACCAGTCGAACATGACGGGAAACTCTTTGTAATACATTCCGTCTTTCGCGAAGGATACCTCGGTCGTCTTGGCAAGTGTGAATTGCCGGAGATGTCCCTCCCAGGCTTTCTTGTACATCTGCAACACGACGTCCGGCGCACCGAGCGCGTGCAACAGCGGCCAGTCGTTGCAGTTCTCGATGGCGTCGTCCGGCCCATCATCTCCGCCCCAGCGTTCGACACACAGCAAGAACCCCCGCTCATCAAAATACTTGGCAAAGAACTCTTCGCACGCCGCCGTGTTCGCGCGAAGCAACTCGCGTTCAAGCAACGCCCACGTCGGCGGCGACATGGGTGTCGAGATATCGAGCGCGACGTGTTGTGCCATCGCGCTGCGACCGACAAGCAGCAAGAGTAAACCAATAAGGCTCATTTTTCGCATTTCGATCGGACTCCACCATGTGCAGGAAAAACTATCTCTATGAGTCTAATCGATTGGGATGTGATGTTGGACAACGTCCGAGGGGCAGTTCCGGCGCGCTCGGCGAGGTGGTGAAAAAATCGTGGGATAGGCTTCCAGCCTGTCATTTTCCCCGTATTTCTGACAGGCTGGAAGCCTATCCCACCCAATAAAATCACAGCCTCGGCGCTGATTCCCGCCTCAATTCCTCGCTTACGCTTCGGGTCACCATGGCGGCTGCTAGCGTTTTTCGCAAAGTTACGATCAAGCCCCAGACGCGGTTGTGGTGCGTTCCACGCACCCTACATGTTGTGTCGCTGCCATCGATTTAACTTTTTCTCATCTTCGTAGCGATAATGCACGACTTGGACCGACGACGGCAATTGCCTACCGCACGTGGAGGGGCTTGCTAGCCCTCAGAATTGGGCAACTCCTATTTGCAGCCAACTGCCGAAGTGGTTAACCTACCAATGCTAGAGCGTCGCAAAGACTGGCTGCGCGTACGTGCCGTTCCTAAGAAGCGGCGGACCAGTCTAATATATATGAAACGGAAATCGGGCCGACCCTTCCGCAGCTGGCGGATCGGAAGTCCTTCCGGGTTTGAGGAGTCGCCAATTCCGAATTACTGAGTCCGCAGAACCACGGGCTCCCTCAACCAAACAGCTAGTTAACTCCTAAATCGAAAGAGAACCAATATGAGTACTGTTGTTGATCCGAAAGTGAAAGACTCTCGCGCCGAAGAGTTTGCTCATGTTCCCGAGGAGAAAGAACAGGAATCCAAATTCCAGTACCCAGGAATCCCCGTCACTTGTGATGGTTCCGAGGCCGTCGTCCATGTCGAGATCGCGGTTTGTCACGGCAGCGGGGCGTACCCGATCACCAGTTCGACCACGATGGGGGCTGGCTTCAACGCTGCGGTTAATAACGGAAACACCAACCTGTGGGGCGATCCGCTCATCTTCATGGAACCCGAAAGCGAGCACTCTTCGGCGTCGTTTTGCGAAGGGTTTGCGTTGGCGGGCGGGCGAGTGACGAATTTCACCTCGGGCCAAGGCTTGGTCTTGATGAAGGAAGTTCTGTACACCATCTCCGGCAAGCGTTTGCCAGTCGTGTTCAACATTGGTGCCAGGGCGTTGACGAGCCATTCGCTGAACGTTCACGCGGGTCACGATGATCTGATGAGCGTCGCGGACGTCGGCTGGGGAATGCTGTTCGGGCGGAACGCCCAGGAGGCAGCCGATCTGTGCCTGATCGCACGGCGTGCGGCCGAGGCGTCCCAAACCCCTTTCTTCAACGTTCAAGACGGTTTCCTCACGACGCATACGGTGGAAACCGCAAGGCTGCCTGAACCTGAATTTATGAAAGAATTCCTAGGCAATCCGAACGAGAAGCTGGTTAACCTGATGGATCCCACAAACCCGATGATGTCGGGCGTGGTGCAGAACCAAGACTCGTACATGAAGGGCAAGATCGCTCAGCGATGGTATTACGATCGCGTCGCTCCGGCGTTGGAGGAAGCGTTCGAGATCTTTGCCAATAAGACGGGCCGCCGCTACGACTTTATCGCGCCGTACCGCTGCGAAGACGCGGAATATATCCTCGTCGGACTCGGCAGTTACATGGAAACGACCGAAGTCACGGTCGACTACCTGCGAGAAAAGGGCATCAAGGCCGGATGCGTAACGATCTACTGCTTCCGCCCGTTCCCGATGCATCAAATCGTCAACGTGTTGAAAGACGCCAAGGCGATCACGATCTTCGAGCGGATGGATGATCCGCTTTCGACGACCGGTAATCACCTGACGCGCGAGATCAAGGCCGCCTTCTGTGATGCCGTGACCGGCCAGATGGGTCACGAGCCAATCGACCGCGTTCCACGCATCTACCATGGAGCCGCAGGGCTCGGCAGCCGCGACGTGCGGCCGGCCGACATCATTGCCGCGTTCGACAACATGAAGACCGACGGCCAGGATTACTTCTGTGTCGGCGTCGATCATCCGCTGTCGCTCAAGCGGACAGAGGATCCCGATCTTCGCCCGAGCGGTGGGTACTCGATGCGCGGCCACTCGGTCGGCGGTTTTGGTAGCGTCACGACAAACAAGGTTATCGCAACCATCGCCGGAGAAGTTTTCGGGAAGGATGTTCAGGCTTATCCAAAATACGGGTCGGAAAAGAAAGGCTTGCCGACGACGTATTACCTCACGATCGGCGACGCCCATATTAAGACTCATAGCGAGCTTGAATTCGTCGATCTGATCATCTTGAACGATGTCAACGCGATTTTGGCGAACCCGCTGCATGGCGTGGTGGACGGCGGTGCGATCTTTATGCAGTCGCCCTACGACAATCCCCAAGACGTTTGGCAACGGATTCCCGAACGGCATAAAAAGACGATCCGCAAAAAGAACATCCATCTGTACTACTGCGATACGGTGAAGATCGCTCGCGAAGTGGCTTCCGTTGCGGACTTGCAGATGCGGATGCAAGGCGTCGTCACACTCGGCGCGTTCCTCAAGCTCACTCCTTACGCCAAAAACAGCGGCATTTCGGACGACCAAGTTATGGCGGGCGTCGAGAAAGCGATTCGTAAGTACTTCGGCAAACGCGGCGAACGGGTCGTCCAAGACAACATGACCTGCATCGGGCGTGGCTACAAGGAAACTCGAGAGGTGCCTCGCGACGTCATGGGCAACTAGCATCGACAATTGGTATCGAGAACTGGCATCGGCAGCGAACTAGCGACCAGATGTCGCCTACAATTTACCTTAGAACATCCCCTCTACAGCGAGGACACAAATATGGCATCCGTCACTGACAATAAATCGATGAACGAGTCGCACGATCGCGATCCATTCAACAACAATTCCTACGGTACACTCGTCGACTCGGGCTACAAGCAGATCAAGCTGCCGATCCTCGACGTCGATGACTTCAACGAACGCATCATCCGAGCGTACGAAGACGGGACCGCGGAAAAGGATCTGCCCGCTGACTTGAGCGTCTCGCGTTCGCTGGTGCCGGCTGGCACCGCGTCGTTGCGTGACTTCAGTTACGTCGCTCCCGAAATCCCTGTGTACATCAACGATAACTGCACGGGCTGTATGGAGTGCGTGACGCTCTGCCCGGACACCGCGATTCTCGGCAAAGTGATCGGCGAGCAAGAGTTCGAAAACCGCTTAAGCAAGATCGCCGACGAAAAAGATCGCGAGTTGTTCCAGAAGATGGCTTGGTCCGAACCCTCGAAGTACTATGCCGGCCCCAAGAAGAAGACCGGCGAGGGCGGCAAGTTCTCCATCATCATCGATCCCAGCAAGTGCAAGGGCTGTGCCGAGTGCGTGACGGTGTGCGATGACGGTGCGTTGAAGATGGTCCAGAAGACGGACGATTTGATGACGGACGTCTCCAAGGTCCATCGCATGTTCAAAGAGTTCGGGCCCTCGGATGAACGCTATATCAGCGACAAGTTGCTGATCGATATGATGCTGAAAGAGGAAACGCACATCTATGTCGGCGGCGCGGGAAGCTGTGCCGGCTGCGGCGAGGGAAGTGCCTTGCGAATGATGTGTTCGGCGACCGGGGCCAAGTACGGCAGCGATTGGGGCATCATCGCCGCCACCGGTTGCAATACCGTTTACACCTCGACGTATCCCTACAATCCGTACCTCGTCCCGTGGAGCAACTCGCTGTTCGAGAACGCACCGGCTTACGCCATGGGATTGCGAATGCGATGGGATCAGAAAGGCTGGCACGAAAAGCCGATTTGGTGCGTCGGCGGCGACGGTGCGATGTTCGATATCGGCTTCCAGTCGTTGTCGCGGATGTTTGCCAGCGGCATGAACATTAAGGTGCTGGTCCTGGATACTCAGGTCTACTCCAACACCGGCGGTCAGGCCTCGACCAGTACCTACATGGGCCAGAACGCCAAGATGAGCCTGCATGGTAAAGTCGTTCACGGCAAGACGGAGCGTCGCAAAGAAATCGCGCAAATTGCGATGATGCATCCCCGCACGTTCGTGGCTCAAACGACATGTGCTCACGTCAACCATTTCTATCGCTCGTGCATCGATGCGATGGAGTTCGACGGCCCGGCGATTGTGTGCTGTTACACGACCTGCCAGCCCGAGCACGGAGTGGCGGACAACATGGCGACCGATCAAGCCCGATTGGCCGTCGATTCGCGAGCCTTTCCTCTGATGTCGTACGATCCGCGCCGGGGCGACACGATTCGCGAGCGTCTTTCCTTGCAAGGCAATCCAGCCGTCGGTGACGATTGGTGGGTCAACCCCAAGTCGGGCGAGCAGGTGGACTTCGTCGACTTCTGCCGCAGCGAAGGCCGCTTTAGCAAGCAATTCGACAAGGAAGGGAACCCGAGCGCAATGATTTTGAAGGCCAAGCAGGAGCGCCTGGAGAACTGGAAGCAGTTGCAAGAGTTGGCAGGACTATTGGACAAGAAGCCCGCTGCCAAAGCGGCTCCTGCCGCGGCTCCCGCGAAGAAACCCGCTGGCAGCAACGGCAACGGCTTGCCCAGCGGCTTCGCCGCCGGCAGCAAGATTCGATACGATGGCGGTAGTGGCTGGGTCAACGGTGTTCTGCGATCTGTCGAGCCAGTCGTTTTGGACCTTGATGACAATAGCGAAATCGAAGTCTCGAAGGACGTGCTTCGAGAAGCGATCGCGGTTGGCATCGTTGCGTTACAGTAGGACGTCAGGCGTTCCAGCTTGACCTGAACCGAGTTCTCATGCAGCCAGAACCGCTTGCCACGTTTCACTACACCGCCGGAAATGTTGTCGACGCACTGGAGTTCCTCAAGCGAACTCGCGTGGAGCTTCGGATGATGCGCAAAGTGCAGGTGTGGCCGGAGCACCTGCGGGTTTTCGACGTGAACGGTGACTGCTTCGAAGTGACTGGCATTGGCTATGTCGATGAGAATATCAGGCCGATCCTCGACGCAGTCCTCACGTCGTATAATCCAGACACGATTCACAACCCGTTTGCCGGCGAGTACAAAGAGTTCAAGACCGGCAAGCGGCACCCCTGGGCCGAAGACCGTGTGATGTAGAACAATTGTCCCCAATTGTTCATTGTTGTTAACTTGGTGAGATGGATCGCGATGAACAATTGAGGACAATTGTTCTACAATCAGGATTGAGAATCATGGCGAAGAACCTTCAAGATCTGTGTAAAGAGAAATCGATTTCGCTTCTGGAACTCGCCGATCGCAGCGGTCTTGATCTGCCCAAGCTCCGCGCCATCTTCATGAACCGCTGGACGCCCTCGCCGACCGAACGCGAAAAGATCTCTGCCGTAGTCGGCGTCCCCAAAGACGACATCGCCTGGGGCCATGACACGCCGATCCAACACATCTACGGGCATGGGCCAGGGTAAGCTAAGGCTAGATCAATCCAGCCCTTTGTGCTCCACCTTCGGCCAATACTTGTCGAAGGCCCCCTCCTTATTGAAGTCCGGATCGTTGTCGAGATCGTGGCACTCGCGGCACTTGTCCTCCGCTTTGCTCAACGGCAATCGCATCGCGAGCCTGAGTGCCTTCAACATCTCCTCGGAGGCGTCGACGTCGCCCATTTCAGCAGCGACGTGAGCCGAACCAGGGCCGTGGCAGTTTTCGCAACCGTTGCCGACAAGGGCCGGAGTTTCTTCGAGCCCCAAGTATCCCGACTGATAGGGAAAGAAGCCCTGCGCATTCCATCCGGTCACGTGGCAACTCAAACACTCTGGATCGAAGTGTCGCTCGATTTGCGATCGCTCGCCGGGATGGACCAGGGTGTCGGTCGCGTGAGCGTGTGGAGTCTTTTCCCAAATCGCAAACGCTGTCGAGTGGCAATCGGCACAAGACTGAGACCCGACGAACTTGTTGCCGCTGGCGTGCGGCACTGGCTTCACGCCGAGCCCGTCCAACCCGGTGATCTTCAGCTGGTCTTGGTATGACTTGAGTAGCGCGAGCATTTCTGGCGAGTCTGCGTACGAAGCGTCCAGTGGCACGCGCTGATATCGCAACGGCTGCTCGGCACCTGCGAAGACGCCGATGACTCCCGCGAACATTCCCTTGACACCAACCTGCACGAGAATCGCTTTGCTCCCTGCAATCGATTCCGGCTCGTACGTTGGATCCCCCAAGCCGCCACTCGAAACGATGACATCGAAGTCGGGGAATTGCTTGGCCAACTCTCGCGACTCATCGAGCGAGGCGTGAGCCAGCAATACGTACAGGTCACAATTGGCTTGCTTGAGTTGCGGAACAACTTCTCTTAGCGACTCGGCGGCCGGTTGCAACACGACTTCGCTGCTAGTGACCTTCCCCTGCTCAACGGTTCCCAGAACGGAAGTCACGCCGATCTTCTTGCCGCCCGCTTCCAGGATATGAAACCGTGGAGTCAAGTCGCGATCCAATACAGCTGCGTTGGCAGACACAAACGGCGTACCTCGATCATCCATGGCCAGCGTGGCGGCAGCAACTTCACCGACCGACAGACCAAGATCGTGTTCGCCAAACGCGATGGCGTCGTAGCCGATTGCCTTCAGCCCTTCGACGGTAATTTGAAACTTGAGTTCGGGCTGACGCCCAAAACGCCGAACCTGATTGCCGACATCCAACGCGAGCAGCGGCCAGCCCTTCGCCTCCAACTCACGAACGAGCGTGTGACGTCGTGCCAAGCCGCCCTTCTGATTTGCCAACCCCGCACACCCACAGGGCTCGATATAGCCCTTTTGCTGCCCCGTGACGAAGAGCGCGAGGTCTGGCTTGCTCCAGCCATCGAACAGTTTCAATTCCGGCACAAGCGACTCGTCGGGCGGCGCGGAGTCATCTTTCGGTTGGGCTTCGGATACTGCGGTGGGAGGCAAAGCTTCAGTTGTATGCACCGTGTCATCCGCAGGAGGCGGCGCGACAACTGCCGATTCCTCTAAAGTGGCACGGTCAACCGGGGCTTCCGATACCTGGGTCGGCGTGGTCTTCGCGTTGCAGGCCGTCAGCAAAGGCCAGAGAGCCAGCAGACAAAGCCCCCATCGCGTTAGTGAGGTTTCCATCGACTTGTCCCTCCTTGGCTGTTTTCCTGTATTCCCACTGTTTCCGGCGGGGACTTTTTCACTAGTCCGAGATGCACAGCGTATTCGCCCAGCGATTCTCATTCAACCGCAAAGCGAACATACAACTTCACTTGTTTGGCGATTGGATGCGTCGTGTGAAGCATGATCGTGCCGACCGACGCTCCCACTTCACCGAGCCTGTTCATGGCCGGGGCGTCTTTGCTGATCTCGACCACCACCGGAAACAAATAGGCGTCGCCATCACGAATCGACTTCCGCTCTCCAATGGTAGCGGTAAGGTATCCGGCGGGATCACATTCGCCCACCGACACCTGTACATCGTTGCGATGCTCGCCTTTCACCATCATGTGCAACTTTGCCGAAGCCCCTTCACCAACGAAAACTCGGCCCAGTGACAACAGGTTCTTGTCGGGAGTGAACGTCGACCCACCCAGCAACGATAGATCGCCAACCACTCGTCCCGATACCGGCAAGTTGATCTTCACTTCTTCGCCCGCACGTGCGACGATCGTAAAACTTACTTCCAAGGGGCCGACAGGGAGACCGGGCTTGATCGTTAACTTGACCTCCTTGCCAAACTTTGCATGCGCCTGGCCCGCCTTCACGGCCTCTGGCGTCATCTCGTCAATTTCCCACGCAAAGTATTCCTCGTTGGATTGGGCATTTAACTTGCACTCGACGATCTCCAATTCCGACTCGGCAAAACCATAGATCTGGAAGCTCGCCGCTCCACCGACATCCGTCGAAATAGTTCCGAATGACAACTCGGTCAGAGAAGCTCCAGCGGCTTCTGTGATGTAGGCGAGCAAGTCAAACTGAATTACGGCATGCGATTTGTCGTTCGTCCGCAGCTCCAGGTGTTCGGTCAAGGCGGGGCCTGGCTTCTTAGCGTTCAGCGTAACCGGAATCGTGATTTCCTCCCCAGGCTTCACGGTGGCGCTGGTAAACGTCGTCTCGACGCACAAGCTGCAACTGACCTTCTGCTTGTCCACGAGCAGGTCGGCGTCGCCGCTATTGCGAATGACGAAGGAATGCGACTTTGAGTGCTCACGCTTCAAAATGCCAAAGTCCTTTGTCGACACCCCAACAACTTCCGCTCGTGGAGTGCCGTTCGCGTTGGCAGGCTCTTGACTTGGCTTGGCAACAGGCGTGATCGTGCTCTTGTGGCCGACCCGCACGGCCGCCGGTAACTCCATTCGCTCCTCCATACCCGAAAACTCGCTCCAGGTGTGAGCAATCCCCAACGAACTACCAAGGATGATTATGACGATCACAACGAGCAACAAACGCATTCCCAACAACTCCTATGAACACACTTTCTTCGATACCGAAACTACCTATCAGGCGTGCTACGTAGCGAACGCATTAATTGTTCTGCGTCGATGTCTGGCGGGTTGGGGGGTTGGGAATCGAAGCGTCGAGGCGCGTCGAAAACACTTTGCTTGGAAAGCTTCTGCTCGCGATGCGGGTTTAACTCGTCCAACCGCACCGCTTCTTCAGCCTCAGCCCGCGATTCGTCCAATCGCCCAGCAACCTGCAAAGCCCACGCGAGCTGTGCATGAATCAAATTGTAATTCGGATACAGCTCGACCGCACGCCGGTAGCCAACTATCGCTTCGTCCAGGAACCGTTGCTCGTTCTTGGCACGAAAGGCGCTCAGATACCAATCGCCATACGCCTGATGGGCGGCACTTGACCGCCGTTCACGATTCAGCGTCTCGCGAGCGGCTTCAGCAAAGCCGGTTTCGTGCGAGGCGTCTGGGCCGTTCAGCCACATCGCCAATCGCAGCTGCGCCAATGCTTGCCACGGTTCGGCACTGTAACTGTCCGCTTCCGTGGCGGCCAGCAGCGACCGTTCGGCCTCGAGCAGCTCGCCTTGCGACTGCAAGACGTTTGCTCGGGCGAGCATCGTCAACAAGTTCAGGACCGGCGCAAACGTCGAATACCAATACAGCAGCGCGACTAAGCCAGCAGCCACAGCGATCGCCCCGGCGGCTCGTCTCGAAAACTCGCGGATGTGCCGAGATTCCGCCGACAGATTGAGCGCCGTCGCCATCAGTAGCCAGAAAGTCAATGCTACTCCCGGGAAGCTGATTCCACCTGCGGCGGAAAGATTGATCAGCACGACACACGCCGACGCGATCAAGACGACGGCGGGCAAGCGTCCGCGAAGCACCCACGGATGCAAACTGACCATGACCGCCGCCGCAACTGGCAAGCCGACGATGAACATTGCAGTATCGGGAACATAACCCACAACCAACCCCGAAATGAATCCAAACGGCACACCTGCTAAGGCTCCCCAATAGACCGCCCGCACACAACCGATATCATCGGGCTCGTGCGGTGTTGCCTGCGATCTCGAAGCGCTTAGTCCGCTGCGCAGCTGAATGACGAAGCAAACAAGAACGCCGAGGAATGCCAACATCGCAGGCGTCCCAGCGGTGGACCAGATCTCGAGTAGGAAATTGTGCGGATCGGCGATCGTCTCGCTCGCTTCGGGTAACTTGTACGCCGTGTAGGACTGTTGAAAGTTACCGGGGCCACAGCCAAACCACGGGGCGTCAAGTATCATCGCCACCGTCGCCCGCCAATACTGCAAGCGATAGAGCGACGACTTCAGCGACTCGGTTAATACCAACAAGTCCAAGCCACCCACCGCGGCGGCTAACGCAATCAACGCCGCGAGCGAACCGGTGACCGCGATCACCGACTTCCACTGCAGATGCCAACCGTTTCGTCGACCGTAACGGATTAGCACGGCCGCACCAAACGCCACAGCCAGCGTCGCGCTGCGGCTCTTCGTGAGCACGAAACATCCCGAAATCAGCAGAACACTCGCACCTGCCGACACAGCCACGCGCATTCGCAACTCGCGGTTCGACCAATTCAGCGCCGCAATCCCAAGCCCGCACAACAACCACGGAGCGAGAAACCCGGCCAACGAATTCGCTAACGTGAAAGTCGCTATAGGCTCGGTGCTGTTGAGCCGGTTCTCGAACTGCACGCGATCAACGGAACCTTCCGGGGCAATGATCCCCGCCTTCGCCAACATCCCATCGGGGTCGGCGGCATACGCGCGGCGTGCCTGGGGCATGCTGCGAAAGTATTGATCATACCCGAGCATCGAAAGGCACACCGCAAGTGCGATCATCACAACCACCACCGCCCGCGATTCCTCTGGCGTGCGCACCACCTGCCGCACAAGAAGATAGGCCACTCCCAGGCCGATCCACTGCCACAGCATATTCAACGTCTGACGCGGTTGCCCGGCATCGGCGAGCACGAGCGCGCTGAGTGTATGCAATGCAATAAACACGAGCAGGGCGATCTCGGTCGCCCCAAGGCGGAGACGCATGTTACGCTGTAGCGCCGCCGTGATTAGGAAAGCAGCGCACAAGACGAACCACGCCATGAGCAAAGTAATACCAAGCCCCGACTGAGCCGCACGCCCCGAGTGTGCCGCTTCACTGGGAACAAGCGGCGTCGCCACGAACAACGCCGTAACCCCGCCCAGCCATAAGGGCCGCAGTCGTTCGCCTGCATCCACAACGCGAGATTGTTCAGGCGACGGAGTTTTCAAAGGCTGGCAACGTCGCTTACTCACCGCTGGCCATTCCCTCGACGCGTGGATTCCAGAATTGCAATCAACAAAAGTACGAAGGCAATCAGCAACACCACGACAAACGCGCCGAACAGATCCAAGGGCTGCTGCAACACGGCACCCAAACCGCTCGTGGCCGTCGTCAAGTAGATCGTCATCTCGGCTTGTGTCTTGGTCAGTCCCAACTCGACCAGCCGATGAGAGAAGTGATTTTTATCCGCGGCGAACGGGCTACGACCCTCACGCAGCCGAATCCAGATTACGGTCGTCATGTCATACAGCGGGACGGCCATGACACAAAGTGGTGCCAAAACTGCATGCGGTGCTGGAGTCGTCGCGGAATAGCCAGCGAAGGTCGCCAACAAAGTCGCGATGGCGATACAGAAGCCCACGAAATAGCTGCCCGCGTCGCCCATGAAGATCTTCGCCGGCGGTCGATTATGAAACAGAAAACCCAGCAGGGCACCGACGAGCACCAACAAGAAGCCCGCTACGAATAGCTGCGGTTTCGGCGCGGCGGGCGAAATCAACATCACGGTCGCCAAGATCGAAGCCGCAATCGCGGCCACTCCGGCAGACAGGCCGTCCATATTATCAAGCATGTTGAACGAGTTGATCAGTGCCACGACCCAGATCACCGAAAGCACGATGGAGACGATCGATCCTAGTCGTGGGACGTCAATGAACGCCGTCAACTGCCACCCTTGTGTTACAACGCAGACGGTTGCAATCGTGAACTGCACGATCAAACGAATTCGCCAATCGACGCCTCGTCGATCGTCGATTAACCCCAGTGCCATCAACAGCAACGCCCCGCCCAGCACGATCCACAAGCCGCCCAAGCGTTCGCGTAGGCCTCCCAGATGGGGCAAGGCAAAGTCGGGTACGACACGTTCAAGGGTACGATCGTCTAACAGCAAGAGCATCAGCGTCCCAATCGCGAACGGCAAGACCACAGCCAACGCGATCGCCACTCCACCGCCGAGCGGCACGGGAGAAACATGCACCTTGCGATGATTCGGCTGATCCACCAAACCCCAACGGGGCGCAATCCGCCGCATCCCAAGCGTACCCAGGAAAGCAACCATCAAGCTCGGCAAGACCGAGGCAGCGACAAACCAGACAATGGATTCCAGCGTCATGCGACTTTTCACGATGCACTAGCGAGCGAATTGATTCTCACGTTCGATCATAACGGGACTACCGGCTCGCCGCAGCCCTCCACGAAACGCCACCGCCGATCCGCCGACAAGGAATTCCAAACTTCCTGCCGACCGTTCGGCCAGGCCACCGTCAAGCGTCGAACCTCCGCGAAAGGCCCCAGCCCAATCAACAGCGTCGCATCATCGCAGGACAGATAGCCGCAACCAGCCTGCAAGCAGCGGACGATCGTCCGGTTTCCCACTTCCAGCCGTAATTCCGCGCCGATTCCGCTGCGGTTGCTCTCGACACCAATCAACTCAACTTGCAGCCAATGCTCGCGAACGTCGAACTCATTTTGCAAGAGGACACTGGGACCATTGAGGCAATTGATGGCGACGTCGAGGTCGTGGTCACCGTCGAAATCGGCAACCGCCGTGCTCCGCGCGACGCGAGGCGTCCGAAAGTAGTCACCGGCCCCGTCCGACACGTTTTGAAATCGCGAACCTCTGTCATGGTGAAACAACAGCGGCAGCTGCGCGAACGGTTCGTCGCGCCCGATTTCCCATAAGCGGTCTTGGACATGCCCGTTCGCAACTAACAAGTCCAACCAGCCATCGTTATCAAAATCGGCCAATGACGTCCCAAACCCGAGCCGTGCTCGGCTTGGCGCGCCCAGTCCTATCTCGTCGGTGATATCGGTGAACAATAGATTGCCTTCATTGCGATAAAGTGTGTTGCTCTCGCCGTAGTAGTTGGTGACGAAGAGATCCATGCGACCATTCCCGATGATGTCGCCGACCACAAGTCCCATGCCGGCTTCGGTCGCACCGAAGCGGTTGCGCGCGGTGCCCGCGTCGGAGGCGCGGTCGAGAAATTGGCCGTCGCCCTGATTCTCCCACAGATGATTCGGTGTCGTGTCATTGGCCACGTAAAAGTCTGTGTCGCCGTCTGAGTCGAGATCCGCTGCCACAACCCCCAGGCCCGCTCGCGGTTCGTCGGCGACAATTCCCGCTTTCACAGAAACGTCTTCAAAATCTCCGCGTCCCGTGTTGCGGTAGAGCAGGTCGTGTACGGCCTTGAAATTTGCAGGATGGCAACTGATCGGGATCGTGACGCCAGCCGCCGCGTGTTCGCACGTGGGGTAATCGTCCGGGCCGAGTTGGGCATAGTTGGTGATGAACAGATCCAGGTTTCCGTCATCATCGAAATCGGCCCAGGTGCAACTCGCACTCAAACGGCCCGGGCGTTGTCCCGATGGCAGTGGCACACGAGTGAAACAGCCGTCGCCGTAATTGAGCAGCAGATAATTTTCTCCGTAGCCGCTCACACACAGGTCCGCGAAGCCGTCGTTGTTGTAGTCCGCCGCGGCGACGCCCATTGAATAGCCCACATTCGGCAAGTTCGATCGCCGCGTGACGTCAGTAAACGCGGTGCCCGATCGATTCATAAACAAGGTGTCGCCGCGCCGATCTTTCGGTTCCTCGCCTTGTAACGCGGCTCCTTGGCAACAGTAAAGGTCAGGGAAACCATTTCGATCGAAGTCGAGCCAGCCAATGCCTGAGCCCATGAATAGGTGCAGATGGCGTTGCTCAGTTAGCGGCGAGTGATGATGAAAGTGAATTCCGACAATTTCAGCGACATCGACGAAGCGCAGCGGCCCCGTTTGCTCCTCGATAACCGTGGCGGCAGGCACTGCCGCCGAGTGTGGCTCCGGGAAAGCAGCCTGATCACGAGATGCCGTGTTGGAACAACCTGAGATTAAGCAACAGGCAAGCACACCCCCTAGAGCCCGCGCGCTAAAGTGTCGGCTTCGCGTGCGTGCCATCGATCTGAGTTCTAGAACAAAGCCCATCATCGGCGTCTATTCGCGGCACACAACAAAAAGCCGCCCGAGCGGCAAGCTCGGGCGGCACAAGATGTCAAAGTCAATTGTTTCCAGTTCGCTATTGGCCGGAAAACACCGCTGGTTCGCCGCCGCCCCTCGTGCCGGTGGCCCGCCAGACAGTCTGATCGATAGTTTCCGGCACGAAGTGGATGGCACCATCCGCATAGGCTGCCTGAGCACCGCCGGGGTGCAGGCTGGAAATCGGCCGACGACCGCGGTTGCCATTTGCGTAATCATCCACCCATTCGACGATATCCGGGCAGCAATTCTGGTTAGGGCACTTGGCGACGTTAATAGTGTTATCGTGTGCGTCGGCAACATTGGCTTGGAACGGCTGCCGAGTCCAGTTGGCCATATTGGATTGAGTCAGGCAAGCTGCCGTGGACAATTTATATCTGTTCGGCGGATCTCCTGTTTCCGCGCCGCAAAAAGCGGTCTCTAAGAGCCAATTCCGACACCGTTGCCCCGTGAGGCTGGTACCCGTACTCCGCCACATCGGGACACCGCGGAACACTTCGCCGACCATCACCGTATTGGCCGTGCCGTCCGTGATTTTAGCGATATTGCAAGGTGCCCTGGCGGCCCCACCGATACTAAAGATGCCTCGTGTGAGGCTTTGGTCATCGTCGAACTGCGCTGAACTCCCAAAGATCCCGCCATAGTTGGTGGGTGCCTCGGCACCAACGGGCTCTTGCGCTTCGCTCGGGCACATAAAGGCAGGAATCGGGATTAAATCAGGTTGCTTACTACCAGGCCTAAACCATGGAGCCCCATAACATCCGGCCCTGTTTGCCGAAAAGTTGATCGTGTCGTACAGTGGCTGCTGCTCTACGAATGGCAAGATCAAAGCGCGCCAACTAAATCCAGTGGAACTAACATACGTTGGACATCCCGGGTAGTACGTAACCGCCGAGCCAAACGGTTGCGTACCACCGTTGACCAGTTGACCGCCACGAATGGTGGGAAATGTTTTGTACGTGTCGTGATAGTTGTGGAGAGCCAAGGCAATTTGTTTAAGGTTGTTGCCACAACTCATTCGTCGTGCTGCCTCACGCGCGGCTTGCACCGCAGGAAGCAGCAAGGCCACCAAGATGCCGATAATTGCAATAACAACAAGCAACTCGACCAAGGTGAAGCCCTTACGCTGGGGACTGATTTTCATCGCGGATCTCCAAAAACGATCAGAGTAATAGATTATCAACAAGTAAACGCTACAATCTAGACACTTAAACTCTGTGGAGAGAATACTCTCTCACTTATCCGGTGTCAATGAAACCGAGAGCTTTTGTTAAATGGCTCCCAAAGCCTCACGGTTTCGGACTTTTGAGGACGGTTTTGGCATTTTAGGCTCAGCAACTGAGTATTCGGTGGGAATAGAGCGTTGGTCTAGCGGATCGTTTCGTATAAGCACCGTTCGCGAAATAAGTAAGCAGAATGGGTCTAGCCATCGGTTCTTCCTACGTCGTCCAAGACCGGCGGCTACTCCCGAACCGCTCACCGCAAAGCAAGCAATTATTTTACGAACGATGCTGAGCGAATGTTAGGTCTAGTTTTTCAACTGAGGGAAAGGTCGAATGATGAAGAATTTTACTTTTGTAGTATTGATGATGCTTTTTGGTTCCTTCTGGGGCTGCGGTCCATCTGCCACCGATACCTCCGGGACAGCCCCGCCGCTGAGTGAAGAAGAAATTGCACAAGAGCTTGAGAAAGCGGTTGAGTCGGGCAAGATCGATCCCGCTACGTATGGCAAGTAATAGCGGCGGTAGTGTGACTCGCTACACAGGGACGTGGGTGGTTGACGCCGGTAGAATTTCAACGTGACGAGACAGACGTGGTTGACACGCGCACAACGAAACACGGCAAGGATGCCGCGTTGTGTGCGAATTGCCGTCGAACCGCAATCGACGAGCGGTCGGGTTGAGGGAAAGTCGTAAGCCATGCCCGATCGCGAATCCACCACCGGAAACCCGAAGCGACTCCGGCGGTTACTGCTTGCTCTAGCCGCTGTCGCGGTGATCTGGGGCGCGACGATGCTCGGACGCATGTTGTTTCCGCCCGCATCGTTGCCGCTGGCACGCGAGTCTATCGAGATAGGGCAATTCGATTCAGC
>CAUJKL010000733.1 GCA_963204995.1 Planctomycetota bacterium
TCACGCTGCAATTCCTCGGCGATGTCGACGATACGCTAATCCCCGAAGTCTGCAAGCGAGTCGAGGCGGTGGTTACGCCGTTTGCACCGTTCTTCGTTGACTTCTCGAAAGCCGGTGCGTTCCCGGCGATCGACCGACCGCGAACTGTCTGGATCGGTGTCGAGCAAGGAACGCAGGAACTTGTGGACTTGCAGTTCGCGATTCAAGAGTCGTTGGTGGAGATGCGATTCCCCCGCGAACGACGAACCTTCAGGCCGCATCTCACGCTGGCTAGAGTCCGAGAGGGAGGTCGGCGACAGTCGCGACTGGCCGAATTGCTGGCGCACTATCGCGATTTCAAAGCCGAATCGTGTGATGTGGCCGAAGTCTTGATCTTCGGCAGCTTTCTCGATCGCTCGGGCCCCACGTATCAAGTCATGGGCCGAGCATCGCTCGAGGGCTGAGCAATCTCACTTGTTGGTCCACCGCGATTTTTGCTATAAGCGTCGCTCGCGGTCCTCTTGAGGCGAGGCTGCGCACATCGCCGTTCCATTCGGACCATATACGTCATGTTTTGCAAACTTCCACAGCTCGCTTTGCTAGCGTTCGTCGCGATGGCTGCATCTGAGTCAGCCCTCGCCCAATGGCCCACCGACGAACAGATGTATCGGCTCCCACCACTCCCGGCTCCCCTCGAAGCCGAAGCACTTCCTAGCGTCCCCGGCACGGACACGGTGACGCCTGAACTCGTGGCACCTGGAGAGTTGTCGCCCCTCGATTCCTCCGAGAGCTGGATCTTGCCAACTTACTGGTTCAACACCGTGGATTGGGAAGGCGGCGTCGAAGTCGGGATCAGCGGCACCAACGGCAATTCAGAATCGGCGAGCTTTCGCGCGGGCATGAATCTAAAGCGGAAGTTGAAAATCCACGAGACGACGTTTGACTTGACGTACGTCAACACATCGGCAAATGGTATCGAAACGCAGAATAATGCGATCCAAAACTTCGGCTATGAACGGAACTTCGGCGAAACGCGTTGGAGTTACTTCGCAAAGGAGTTTGCGGAGTACGACGAGTTCAAGGCTTTTGACATCCGGATCGCATTGAATTCAGGTATCGGATACAAGTTCATCGACAGCGAGACAACCAAGTTAAAAGGACGATACGGTGTCGGTACCTCGCACGAGATTGGTGGCCCTAACGATGAATGGGTGAAGGAACTCGTCTACGGAGCAGATTTCAAGCGACAGTTGACGAAGCGACAGAAGATGGAGATTAAAGTCGACTACTTTCCGGAATGGGGAAACTTCAATAAATACCGCACGGTCACCAGCTTCGGCTGGGAAGTTCTGCTCGACGAAGAACACAATCTCAATCTGAAGCTATCGATCAACAACCGTTACGACAGTACTCCCAACGGTCGCAAACCAAACGACGTCAACTACGCGTTACTGTTGCTATGGAAGCTGTAGATTCCTCGCACTGTCGCCGTCCGACCGGTGAACGTACTACTCGCCACTCATCTTGATGCAAATCCTGCGACAATCGATCTGACTGCAGTCGACTTCCAATCCGATGAGGCCGGTCGTTGGCAGTGGTCGCGTAAACTCAAGGGGCTCGGATGCCAGCGAGTTGCTTGGATAGTTCGGCAACTTTTTCAGGCTGTTGTTCGGCGATGTTATTCGTCTCTCCCGGATCCTTCGCCAAGTCGAACAACAGGCCTGGCTCAGCAACTTTCACGATGTCCCAAGGGCCCAAGTTTTCACGTGTCGAGCCTGGAGAAATGAACTTCCATTTGCCCACGCGTAAAGCGAGCGAGCCGGCTTCGTGAACTAGATGCGACCGTCCGATAGAGTCTTCGCCGAGCAAAGTATCGAGTTCATCGTGGCTGTCCGGCAACCCATGCTCTGGCCGCTCAACGCCGACGAGAGTCGCCAGTGAGACCGGCAAATCGACTTGGCCAAATAACGCATCAGATTTGCTATCTGGGTTGACGTGGCCGGGCCACCGCACGATGAAGGGAACGCGCGTGCCGCCCTCGAACATCGAGTATTTGCCACCGCGAAAGCCGCCGGCCGGTTTGTGGTCGCCCAACTTCTCGTTGGCCATGTCGACGTAACCGTCGTCGAGAACCGGGCCGTTGTCAGAACTAAAGATGACGAGCGTGTTGTCGGTCAATTTCAATCGATCCAGCGTGCTGAGCAATTCGCCGACACACCAATCCATCTGCACGATCGCATCTCCGCGCAAACCCATTGTGCTTTTGCCGACGAAGCGAGAATGCGGCACACGCGGTACGTGAATGTCGTGCGTCGAGAAGTACAGGAAGAACGGCTTGTCTTGATGCTGTTCGATAAACGAGACGGCTTTGTGGCTGATGACGTCGGCCATGTCTTCATCGATCCAACGAGCCTTCTTGCCGCCAGTCATGAATCCGATCCGCGAAATCCCGTTCACGATCGTTGAGTTGTGACCGTGTGACCACTTCTGCTTCAATTGTTCGGGAATGTCGGTGCCAAACGGCCCGTCGCCGATCGGCTTCCCGTAGCTGGTCGCGATCGGATCGGCCGGATCAAGGTCGACGACTCGATCTTGTTCGACGTACACGCACGGCACGCGGTCACCCGTCGCTGGAATCAGGAAGTGATAGTCGAAGCCAATCTCGTTCGGGCCAGGTTTTATGGCTTCGTTCCAATTGGCATTTCCGTCGCCGAGCCCGAGATGCCATTTGCCAACCACGCCGGTTGCGTAGCCTGCTTGTTTCAATAGCGAGGGCAAGGTCGGCACTCCCGGCTTGATGATCATCCCCGCGTTGCCGGAGAGAATGCCTGTTCCCTTTTGGCGGAAGGCGTACGAGCCAGTCAGCATCGCGAATCGCGAAGGTGTGCAAGTCGCGGCCGAGCAATGAGCGTCGGTGAATCGCAGCCCTTCCCGCGCGAGGCGGTCGACGTGAGGAGTCTCGACTCCTTGGGCTCCATAACAACTCACATCGCCGTAACCGACGTCGTCCGTATAGATCAAGACAATGTTCGGCTTCTCGGCGGCATGGGCAGTTAAGCAACAAAAACTGGCAAATACGAATAGCGTGAGGAAGGTCTTCATGCGGCTCTCGCGTTGGTTGCTGAATGGAATGAGCGGCTTGTTCACTCGCCATAAACTAGTCACTCAGGCTAGCGCACGCTACCCACTCGACTCATTCAACAGGCTTTGGGCTGGTCCATGCCGCCTTTCCAGTCACGCCCGATCTGTGTAAACCAGAGACTTCGCATTTTTCGTAGCCGTCAAAGGTAGAGATCGCATGAAGATTGGCATCGTCGGGTATCAAGGGGCCGGAAAGAGCACGCTTTTCCAGTGGTTGACTGGAGTCGCACCGGACCCGGCCAAGTCACACGAGACGCAAAGTGCCATGTGCCCGGTGCCGGACGAGCGGTTCGCACCGTTGTGCAAGATCTATAGCCCCAAGAAGACCACGTATGCGGCCCTCGAGATTGTCGACACTCCCGGCTTGAGTCGCTCGCACGAGGGCAGCGCCCAGAAGCTCGCCATGATCCGGGAAGCGAGTTGCCTGATCGTCGTCGTGGCAGCACACGGCGGGGCGGACGCAGCGGCGGATCTCAGCAATTTCGATGATGATCTATTGATCGCCGATCTCGATATTCTGGCCGGCCGCGTCGAGCGATTGAAGGATCAAGTCAAAAAGCCTCGCCCAAATCGCGAGGAATTGCAAAAGGAATTGGAGGCCTTAGAACCACTCGTCCCGATCCTCGAACAAGGTAAGTCGCTGCGCGACGTCGAGTTGACCAAAGAGCAGCACAAGGCCACGCGGGCCTTCAAACTGTTCTCCGAGAAGCCGCGACTGGTGGTCTTCAACATCTCGGATGACGAATCGCCGGAGAAGTATCAATCCAAAGTTCCCGAAGGCGTGCAGAGCATCGCCGTCTCGCTGTCGCTGCAGGTCGAACTCTCGCAGTTGGGGCCAGAAGAGCATCGAGCGTTTTGCGAGGAGATGGGTGTCGCTCCTTTCGATCAGGACATGGTGGTTCGTCGAATCATGGACGCATCGGGACAGATGGTATTCTTCACAGCCGGAGAAAAAGAGGTTCGCACATGGATGATTCGTTGTGGCGGAACGGCCGTTGAAGCCGCAGGCAACATTCACACAGACCTCGCGAAAGGATTTATCCGCGCCGAAGTAATGACGTGCGATGACTTGATCCGGCTAGGCAGCGAGCGCGAGATCAAAGCGAACAATCTGATGCGGCAAGAGCACAAAGATTACGTGATCAAAGACGGCGACATCTTGCTGATTCGGCACAATTGAGCCGTTTTGGAGTGCGGTGACTTGTCGCCGCTTTCCCATTTTTTGGCCCAGCCACTTTCGAAGTGCGAGGCGACTCCAGGGCCAAAAGCGGCTTTGCCGCAAAAGAAAGCTGTAACAAGTCACAGCACTCCAAATTGTCGCGACATGCGGCTCGCGAGTTGCGAACTTATTCTGCCTTCTTCGTTACCTTTTTCTTGGCGGCTTTCTTTTTCGGCGAAGCTTTTTTCTTGGCGGCTTTCTTCTTCTTTTTCTTGGTCCCGCCCGCAGCAGCGCGTTCGGCCAATAAGGTCAGCGCTTGCTCAAACGTAAACTCGTCCGGACTTGTTCCCTTGGGCAGCGACGCGTTTGTTTCGCCGTCGGTGACGTAGGGTCCGTAACGACCCTCGAGCAACTTGATCGGTTCCTCGGTGATCGGCGACGCCTCGAACACCTTGAGCGGTTCCTTGGCCGCGCCGCCGCGGCCGCGTGTCTTGGGTTGAGCCAGTAGCTCGAGGGCCTTCTCAAACGTCACGTCAATCGGCGATAGATCGGCGGGAAGCGAGCGAGTCTCCTTGCCACAACTGATGTAAGGCCCGAACCGACCGTTTTGAGCCACGACGGGTGCCTTCAGCTCGGGATGTTCGCCCAACGTGCGCGGCAGCGTCAGCAGCTTTAACGCGACCTCCAGGCTAACGTCTTCCGGCACCATGCCTTTGAGCAGTGAGGCGTTCTTCGGCTTCTCGTCATCTTCGGGAGTGCCCCGCTGAACATAGGGCCCGAACCGACCGACTTTGAGAAACACTGGCTTGTGCGTCTCGGGACAGAGACCGAGTGGTTCGTCGCTAGTCGCACCTTGATCGAGCAACTCCGTCGCTCGCGCCAGAGTCAATTCATCCGGAGCCATGCCTTCCGGCAAACTGGCCTTACGCTCACCTTGCTCGACAAACGGCCCGAACTTGCCGACACGCAGAACAATCTCTTCTCGATGCTCACCTTCGGTCGGCGTTCCCAACGGGAAGCGGCTCATCAGGCGTGGATCAATCTCCTCGGTCTTGTTAACCAGTCGGGCTTTCAAGCCCGGCTCGGCACCGCCAAAGTAGAAATTCTGTAAGTAGTCGACGTGCTCAGCTTCACGACGGCTGATGGCGTCGAGAAAATCTTCCATCTGAGCCGTGAATTGGTAGTCGACCAGCGAACCGAAATGTTCCTCGAGCAGTCGAGTCACCGCGAATGCCGTCCAGGTCGGAACAAGTGCATTTCCCTTCTTGAAGACATACTCGCGAGCTTGGATCGTGTCGATAATCGAGGCATAGGTGCTCGGTCGACCGATGCCTTTGTCTTCCAACTCACGCGTCAAGGAAGCTTCCGTAAAGCGGCTCGGCGGTTGCGTCGTGTGGTCGCTGGCTTGCAGGTCGCGGCAGGCAACTTGCTGTCCTTCTTCGACCGCAGGAAGCAAAGTTTCGCGATCCGCAAGCTCCGCGTTCGGATTGTCAGATCCCTCAACATAGGCTCGGAGAAAACCGGGGAAGTCGATCGTACGACCGCTCACTCGGAAGATGGCTCCATCGCCTTCGATCGTGATCGTCGTGTTGTGACCGCGAGCATCCACCATTTGGCTGGCGATGGTTCGCTTCCAGATCATCTCGAACAGCCTGTACTCATCCGAATTCAGCTGGCTCTTCAAAGCACCGGGCAACTCGAACGGATGGCCCGCCGGGCGGATCGCTTCGTGAGCCTCTTGGGCATTCTTGACCTTGTTGGTGTACGTGCGCGGCGTTGCCGGCAAGTACTCGTTCCCGTACTCGGAATTGACCAAATCGCGAGCGGCATCCACCGCGACCTGGGCGAGATTGGTCGAGTCGGTACGCATATATGTAATGTGTCCATTCTCGTACAGGCTTTGCGCCGCGTTCATCGTTCGCCGCGCCGTAAAGCCGAGCTTGCGGTTGGCCTCTTGTTGCAGCGTGCTAGTCGTGAACGGCGGAGCGGGCTTGCGAGTGTACGGCTTACTCTCGACGCTCAGAACTTTGAACTTCGCGGAACGCAAGCGATCGTGAAGAGCCTTGGCTCCTGCTTCGTCGAGCAGCATGAACGAATCGTCTTTGATTTTCCCCGTCGACGAGTCAAAATCCTTGCCACTGGGGATCTTTCTGCCATCGACCGAGACGAGCGTCGCTTGAAATTCTTCGCTCGCTTCCGCTGCAAAGGTTGCCAGCAAGTCCCAATAGGTTGCCGAGTGGAACGCCATCCGCAGTCGTTCGCGTTCGACGATCAGACGCACGGAAACGCTTTGCACCCGCCCGGCGGAGAGGCCGCGGCCGACCTTCTTCCAGAGCAGCTGAGAAACGTCGTAACCGTAAAGTCGATCGAGGATGCGGCGAGCTTCCTGGGCGCGAACCAGCCCGTCATCGATCTCTCGGGGGTTCTCGATGGCTTCCTGGATCGCTTCTTTCGTGATCTCGTGGAAGACGAGTCGTTTGACCGGCACCTTGGGCTTGAGCACTTCGAACAGATGCCAACTGATGGCCTCTCCTTCGCGGTCTTCGTCCGTCGCGAGATAGAGGTCTTTGGCATCTTTCAAAGCGGCACGCAGCTTGGCAACTTGCTGCTTTTTACCGGGCGGGACGATATAAATAGGGGTGAAGCGATCATCGACATTCACGCCCAGATACGACCAGGACTCCTTCTTGAACTCCTCGGGAACTTCCTTCGATCCCTGCGGCAAATCTCGAATATGCCCGATGCTGGCTTCCACGACGAAGTCCTTGCCAAGGAATTTTCCGATCGTCCGAGCCTTGGCAGGCGATTCGACGATTACAAGTGACTTCCCGCCGGAGCTGGAGGCTTTTTTGGCCATAGGTAAACAACTATCTGGGTAATTGGCGTTAAGTTCAGAAAGACCGTGACTATCTATCAGTTTTTATCTCTAAGCTTCCTGAATACCATCACGCCGCGCCGCACGGTCGCGAGAAGTGGCGTAATTGGAACCCGACTCTGTCGACGACATTCCTGATTGGGATTGAATTTACGGCGACCGCCCATACAATCTGCAAATCCTGGTTATGCCTTTCGACAGGGCAAATCATTAATCCCTGATAGCCCGTGCTGTCAACCCGTCTTGCTATTCACCTTGCGTGATTGGAGAGCTTTCGATGTCTCGCATGATGCATATGTTTCGTAAGTATCAGTACATGCTGCTGATCGTTTTCGGCGTGCTGCTGATGTTCGTGTTTGTGATCGGCGATGCTCTCACGGGGCTGATGGGTGGGCCGGGGCAAGGCAGTCGGCAGCCCGACGAAGTGGTCTTGGTTTGGAAACATGGTGCAGTTAGCAGCAGCGATTTGTACAGCCGTCGAGTGCGGCACAACATGGCGGTGGAGTTTTTGAGCGAAGTCGTTCAAGAAACTGTACGCCGCGAAGGAACCCCCAAGGGGCCGGGTGTCTTTCGCGATCAGTTCGGTCGGTACAACCCCGGCATTACCATCGCCGAGAATGATGAAGCGATCATCCAGAAGATGCTGTTGGCCGCCAAGGCGGAATCGCTTGGCGTGAAAGTCGACGACGCTGCGGTCAAGGCGTTCTTGAATCAATTGAGCGATGGTGAACTGAGCGAAAACGATCTAGGGGTAATCTACAACAAGACGATCGCAGGCCGCATGACGCAGCAGCACCTGATGGATCAGCTGCAGCACGAATTACTGGCCCAACAGATGTTAATGATGTCCCGTGCCGGACTGTTCGTTGTGCCGCCTCGCGAAGCCTGGAGCTATCACAATCGATTGCAACGCCGAGTACAGACGGAAATGGTGGCATTGAAGGTCGACAGCTTTAAAGACAAAGTTTCTAAGATGCCGACAGACGCGGAAATTCAAAAGCTCTATGAGGAAGGCAAGGACCGATTTCCTAACCCGTACAGTCCCGAACCGGCGTTCAAACGTCGGCTTAAGTTGGCCTTCGAGTACGTGCGTGCTGACTCTGGCAAGTTGCAAGAGGAGGAAGCGGCCAAGATCAAGGACACGATCACCAACGAAGAGATCGAAAAACACTACGCGGAGAACAAAGAGCGTTATCGAGTGATCGAGCAGTCGGAAAGCGAGCCCGCTTCCCCGCCCGCCGAATCCACGTCAGAACCAACGTCGGAAAGCAGCGAGAAACCGGCGACAGAAGCGAAACCAAAAGAAGATGCAACGCCGGAGCCTCCCGCCAAAGAGGAACCCTCGGCCGAGAAGCCGACACCCGGCGAGCCAGCTGTCGGCAACCCCGATCCCGCACCGCCGGCTGACCCGCCGGCTACCAGCGAAGAAGAAGGCTGCGACGTTCAAGAAGGAGCTCAGGCGGAGACGACAGAGGCTCCTGCAACGCCCGCACCGCCGACGGCAACAGAGCCGCCAGCCGAAGCGGCACCTGCGGCCGAGAATCCTCCGCCGGCGACTCCCGCCACGGTTCCAGCGGAAACAGAGAAACCAGTTCCTGCCGCCGACTCGCCAACTCCGACGAGTGAGCCAGCAGCGCCAGCCACGGAACCTCCAGCCCCCGCGACCGCAGAAACACCTGCCGTCGAGCCGAAGCCAGAAGAACCGAAATACAAGCCTTTGGATGATAAGTTGCGAGCCGAGATCCGTGACGAGATTGCGACGGACCGCGCGCGGCAGCCCGCCCAGGAGCGACTCACCAAATCGCTCGACGAGATCAAAGCGGCGATTGATGCCTATGGTCGGCAAGTCCGCCGCCTCGATGTCTCGAAATCTGGCGCGAAGCCAAAACCCGTCGACTACGAAAAACTGGCGACCGACCGAGGATTTACCGCTGGCAAGATCGACGCCACGGACGTCATCGGCATCGAAGACTATGAACTTGGCAAAGCTTACGAGATGACTTTCACCTCGTGGCCGCCCCAGCGTGTGTCGTTCGCGCAAAAAGCCTTTCTCGACAGTTCGCAGCCGTATCGTGCGGAGCGACTTAAGAGCGCCGAATTGGATGTCGAGTTTCTGTATTGGAACGTCGCCGAGAAACAGGCTTACGTGCCGGAGCTTAAAGACATCCGTGACGAAGTTATCGATGCCTGGAAGCGACGCGAAGCCTTTGTGATCGCCAAAGCAGAAGCCGAAAAACTGGCGAAGGAAGCCGCCCCCGATACGGCGTTGGGCGAGTCGTTAAGCGCGCATGACGGTCTCAATATCATTCAACCCGCACCGTTCAGTTGGATGTCGACCGGGTCGACACCGTTTGGTGGAGCAGGAGCGCCAACGCTCAGTCAAGTCGATGGCGTTGAGGCCGCTGGAAACGAATTCATGCGATCCGTCTTTAGTTTGAAGAAGGGCGAAGTCGGCGTCGCTGTCGATCAACCGCAGGCCATGGTCTACGTGGTCCGCATCGCGGCGGAAATTCCCTCGGACGAGATACTCAAGGAACAGTTCCTCGCCTCAGGCGTGACGCCAGAAGTGTCTCAAATCGCCTTCGTCGAGATCGAAGACGTGTGGCAAGATTGGTACAAAGATCTGGAACGAGAGATGGAGGTGACGTGGAAACAGTAAGCGGGCTTGCCACACCGAAACAGGCACGTGGGACGGGTCACCAGGCCCGTCCGTTCTCGCACGAAACGGAGATTCCTTCCGTGTCCACAGCACCCGCCCAATACTAACCAGTGGACAACCGCCAAACGAAGATCTTGGTTCATGGAGAGACGGGCCTGGAGACCCGTCCTACGACTGTGCTGTCGCATTGCCTGGCTTTAAGACGACAACTCCCAGCGGTGGCAACGTAACTTCCAAGGAGAGCTTGCGGCCTTGAGCAAGATGCTTCTTGGCGTTCATGCCGGGGAAGTTGCCGACATTGCTGCCGCCGTAATGCTTTGAGTCGCTGTTGAAAATCTCGTCATACCAACCGGCTTGCGGCACGCCCACGCGATACCCTTCACGCACGACAGGGGTCAAGTTGCAGCAGACGACGACAAAGTCTTTCGCGTCCTTTGCCTTGCGAATGTAGCACAGCACACTGTCACCACTGTTCATACAGTCGATCCATTCGAAGCCCGTGTCTTTAAAGTCGACTTCGTACAGCGAGGGCTCGCGCCGGTACATCGCGTTGAGATCGGCCACCAATCGCTTGACACCGCTGTGCGTATCCCATTGCAATAAATCCCACTGCAATTCGGTCTCGTGATTCCATTCCGTCCACTGGCCGATGTCGCCTCCCATGAATAACAGCTTCTTACCGGGATGCGTCCACATATAGCTGTAGAGTAAGCGGAGGTTGGCAAACTTCTGCCACAGATCGCCCGGCATTTGATCGAGCAGCGATCGCTTGCCGTGAACGACTTCATCGTGCGACAGCGGTAAGAAAAAGTTTTCCGTGAACGCATAGATTAGGCTGAACGTCAGCTCGCCGTGGTGATACTGGCGATGAACTGGCTCGTGCTGCATGTACCGAAGCGTATCGTTCATCCAGCCCATGTTCCACTTGAACGTGAAACCTAACCCGCCGGTATCCGTCGGATGCGACACGCCTCCCCACGCGGTTGATTCTTCGGCAATGGTCATCGCACCCGGGAATTCAGCGTGCGTCTGGCGATTGAATTCCTGTAGCAAAGAAATCGCCGGAATGTTTTCTCGCCCGCCGTGTTCGTTAGGCACCCAACCGCCATCCTCGCGGCTGTAATCGAGATACAACATCGAAGCGACAGCATCGACTCGCAAACCATCGATGTGATACTTGTCGAGCCAAAACAATGCGTTCGCGATGAGAAAGTTGCGAATTTCAGTACGACCATAGTTGAAGATCAAAGTTCCCCAATCGGGATGTTCGCCCTGTCGCGGATCGGCGTGCTCGTACAACGCCGTTCCATCGAACTGTCGCAGGCCGTGATCGTCCTTGGGAAAGTGCGCTGGCACCCAATCGATGATCACACCGATACCATTCTGATGGCAGTGATCCACGAAGTACATAAAATCTTCAGGGCTGCCATAGCGACTCGTTACCGAGTAGTAGCCAACCGTCTGATAGCCCCAGCTGCCCGTGTATGGGTGTTCGCTCACAGGCATCAGTTCGAGATGCGTATAACCCATCTCGCGACAGTAATCTACCAATTGATGAGCCAGTTCGCGGTAGTTCAACCAACCGTGCAGCCGGTCCTTGCCACGCCGCCAACTTCCCAGGTGAACCTCGTAGACCGACATCGGCTGTTCGAGAGGGTTCGAGTTGCGACGCTGCTCCATCCAGTCGCCGTCGCGCCACTGATGTAGATCCAGGTCGGCCACGATCGATGCCGTGCAGGGAGGCAGTTCGGCGGCGACACCGTACGGGTCGCTCTTGTCCACCGATCCGCCGCTCGCCGTCCTGACGCGAAACTTGTATTTCTCCCCAACTTTTAGCGCTGGAACGAAAAGCTCCCAAATTCCGCTCGGGATGTGCTTGCGCATGCCGTGGCTGCGACCATCCCAATAGTTGAAATCGCCAACGACCTGTACGCTCGTCGCATTCGGAGCCCAAACGGCAAAGTTCACGCCGGTCACGCCATCGACGGTGCGCAATTTAGCGCCCAGCTTGTCGTAGGCTCGCGAGTGCGTTCCTTCGCCGAACAAATAGAGGTCGTAATCAGTCAGTAATGGCTTAAAGGCGTACGGATCATGCATGATAATTGTCTGACCGCTCCGTTGGGTCACGCGGAACTGATAGGGTTGATTGGCTGCTCGTTCGTCGACAGGGCCTACCGCTTCGTACAAGCCAGAAGGATGGATGCGACGCATGGGACGCGACGTGTTCTGTGCCTGGTCTATCAACCAAACTTGTTGTGAATTCGGTAAATAGGCCCGCACCGCCCGCGCGGATCGACCACCGTTCTCAACTTCGTGTGGCCCAAGGACGTCAAACGGATTAGCGTGGCGACCTTCGACCAACGCACTGATACTATCCAAAGAAACAGTCGTCCGCACGTTCTCCTCCTGAAAACTTCGTACTTCCTATCGCTATTAACTGCGGATCGCTCTGCAATTTCTATCGTCCGATTTCGGGATCGACAATGGGCTGACGTGTTCGGGCCAGCACTGGTTTCGGACAATTGGACCACTACGGTGTGAGCTGGCCGGGCACGCAACCTTCGTGCCGAACATACTCAGGAAACTGGCTCGGCCTCCACGGACGATCTTCGAAACGGTAGTCGTATCGCACGCATACAGGTGTTTAGCCGACTGGCAAACGCCACCAACCGACCGCCTCGACGAGCGGGAACAGGCTTGCGAATCCGGTTCGGCCGTGCTGAAAGCTTGGGCGGTCGTACGGTCTCTTCAGGCGGGTCAAACCGCCACGTGCGGCAGCGTACTTTGTGGAATTGCAGAGCCTGATCGATCCGCTGCCAGAGATCAGAGTCCTTAATCGGTGCCATTTTTCCGAAACATTCCCATTGCCAACCGTTGTCGCGCCACCGATCGATGCCGAATCGGAGCCCTCGTGTCACACATCGGCTACGCGTGACTAACGTCACTTTAGAAGGCTGGTCGAGTGCTTCCAGACCGCGGATAACGGCGAGAAGTTCGAGTCGCTCCGGGTCTCGTTCAGGCTCCTCATCGGTCGCCTCTAGCTTTGTCGAGCCGTCAACCGACTCCAGAACGAAATGCCAGAGTCCGCGATTGCCCGTTGCAGCGGCGGCCTTCGCGCGAGTTTGACGAGCTTCCGAAAACAGCAGAAAGTGTGGGGCTGGTACAGTCATCGTTACAGATTTCGCGGGTTTGGGTAGTAAGTCGCCGTTGAAAGGAATAAAATCGCTCGCATCCCTACGACTCTACTCACTCGTACCAAAGTATCGGTGCATTCGTCCATGAACGATTTCGTTATCGGAAATCGCGACGCAGACTCTCCAGTTTATATTTCTTAGCACAGCCGAAGCACATGTTTGAAGCACCGCCCGAAGTCCGAATGACTGCTGGCTACTTGCTGGCGCTGGGTGCGGGAATCGTTCTCTATATGCGTTTCGCGTTTACACGCGCGGCAACCGACGTTTCCGTTCGCTCTTCAGTTGCTCGCATCCTTTATTGTGTTATCTGGGGAGCATCGATCATCGCTTACGTGCGATGGCCCGATCTGCTTGAGCGGTGGAATTTATTCATCTTTCCACAAGTGCGGTGGTCTTCGATGGTCCCAGCGACTCTCAGTATCTTGCTCATGATCTGGGCGATGCGATCGCACCTGCAACTCGATGAGGACGGCAACATCGACGCCAGCGGGCTCTACACCTGGTGTCGCTATCCTCTCGACGCGGCCCTCACCCTGTTCGTGATCGCGGTGACACTGTTGTGTGCAAATTGGTTGTTGCTCGCGGTAACGCTAGTCTCCTTTTCGCTGCATCGCTTCGGAGTTCCCTTCGAGTTAGAGCGAGTTCGCCGCGAGCGTCTAGGGCCGGCCTACGACGAGTACGCCGCACGAACCGGTTGGTTCCTGCCGAGTGTCGCGCCCGCGAAAAAGGCACACTATCAAGTTCCTTCGCGATTTGGGCTGACGGCGATTATGGGGTTGCTGACGGTGTTGGCGATTATTTTCGGTTTACTTCGAGCATTCGATGCTCCGCCGGTCGTTTATCTGTTCGTCGGCTCCGAGATCATGGCAATCTGCCTGGCTCAAATCCTGTTCGGTGCTGCTCCGCGAGGCAGTTCTGCACTAACGGGTGCCATCTTGTTACCGCTTTGGGTTTTCTTGACGATGAATATGCGAGCGGTTCCCATGCCGTACCACTTGATCTTGACGTTCTTTTTGATCGCGTTCGGTAGCCTCATGGGATACTGCATTGGCGCACTCGCTGCCGGCTTCTTCTTGATGATGGACTTGATCGAGCCCTGGCTGATCCGCGATGCGGCCGTTTACCAACTACCCATTCATAAGTTTCCGGGGCCCAAAGGCCCCAGCGATTCAGACTGACATCTTCCCAGCGACGAAAGGCAATTCGATTATGGCGAGTAAGAGACTTCTGATGTTGGTCGGGGACTACGTAGAAGATTACGAAGTCATGGTGCCGTTTCAAATGTTGTTGATGGTGGGACACGAAGTGCATGCCGTGTGCCCCGGCAAAAAAGCCGGCGAGACGATCGCGACGGCAATCCACGACTTTGAAGGCGAGCAAACTTATAGCGAGAAACGCGGGCACAATTTTCGACTCAATGCCACATTCAGCGAGATCGACGAAACTACATACGACGGACTAGTGATTCCCGGCGGTCGCGCTCCGGAGTACTTGCGGCTCGACCAACGAGTTATTGAGATCGTCCAACACTTTGCGACTGCGGGAAAACCAATCGCCGCGATCTGTCATGGACCACAGTTGCTTGCGGCAGCGGGTGTGCTCGCCGGAAAATCATGCAGCGCGTATCCGGCAGTTAGTTACGACGTGACAAGTGCCGGCGGTACGTTCGTGCCCGCCAGCGAAAACTTCGACAACGCACACATCGACGGGAATCTAGTCACCGCTCCCGCGTGGCCGGCTCATCCGGCTTGGATTCGCAGCTTTCTTCAAGTGCTTGGCACTCC
>CAUJKL010000734.1 GCA_963204995.1 Planctomycetota bacterium
CGGCACTGCGGCTCGGTGCGAAGAACGCTTATCTGATTTATCGTCGCAGCGAAGTCGAAATGCCAGCGCGGCGGGAAGAGGTGCAGCACGCCAAGGACGAAGGCATTCAGTTCTTGACGCTGCACAACCCGCTCGAATTCATTGGGAACGATGATGGTGAACTCTGCGGAGTAAAGCTCGCGAAGATGGAGTTAGGCGCGCCTGACGAATCGGAGCGCCGCTCGGTGACGGCGATTCCAGATTCCGATTTTGAATTGCCGTTGGATATGGCCGTCGTGGCGATCGGCACCGGAGCCAATCCGCTAGTTCAAGCATCGGCTCCCGACATCCAAACGAACAAATGGGGCTACATCGTGGTGGATGAAGCGTCGTTCCGTACGACGAAGCGGGGCGTCTTCGCAGGCGGGGACATCGTGAGCGGTTCGGCGACCGTAATTCTCGCGATGGGCGCGGGCCGAAAAGCGGCGAGTTCGATTCACGAGTATCTGAATACCGGTGAATGGAGCGTCGCTTAGGCGTCTCGGGTTGTTCGACTTACGCAGCTGACAATCTCGCCATCATTTCACGGTCTCGCGTCTGGTTCCCACGCGCATTGCCCCGGTCGGCGATACCTGGGCCACACGTCGTACAGCGGCGTTTCACGCCTACTTCCGCTACCCTTGCTTTCACCATAACCACGACACGTCCCGATCAACGTGGCTTCCGTAGGGGGCCGTCAACCGCGTCGACGACTTGCAGCGTGAGAAACATTTCGCCGAACAGATGTTGTTCCCGACCTTCTGCAAGGGCGCGACAGCGAAAGCCATGTCGACCGGCCGCTACATCGCCTACTTTGTGTTGGACGATCAGATGCAACTTTTCGTCGGGGAAGGCCAAGTTTTCCGCATTAATGTCAGCCCCAACAACGATGTAGCGAACTCCGTCGATGCGGGTCACTTCTTCTAATAGCTTCCCAGCGGCCTTACTGAGAATGTACATCAGCACCGCGACCGGAAGTGCCGGAAACTTCGGAAAGTGCCCCGCACACACCGTCGGCTGAAAGCCAAAATGAGCGGACAGGAGATCGTCCAACAACACGATATCTTCCACCAACTCATCAAAGTGAACTTTATCGCGATAGGCATTCGGATCGACATGGTAGTCGTCAACACGGTGGCGTGAGAAAAAGCGTTCAAACACTTTGGGAGTCAGCACGGAATAGCCGACGTCAAGATGGTACAGTTCTGCGTCGCTGCAATCACAGGTGATTCGAGCAACGGCGTGAGCGCTACGATTTCCCGTAAACTCGGCATCGGCAAAGCTGATCAGGTTTCCGCAGTTAAGGTCGTCGTAATCGCCACCCATGATTTTCTGCACGTACGCTTCGGAAGCTCGCAGTTTTGCCTTGTTGGCAAGATAGTAATGTGGGCCTTCCTTCTTTTGCAGTCGCGCGGCCGCACAGGCTCCGAGAATCGCCAGATGCCGACCAACTTCCGCCGCCGCCCGGACGCCGCACTCACAATCCATCGGTTGTTCTCTGGGAGGAACGGCTGCCACGAGTTTTCCGGCCGCAGATTGATGGATTTGCGAGAACGCAAAATAAGGATGTGTCACCGCAATTTGTTCGAGTAGTTCCGGAATCGTGACGGACTCCAGGGAATGTTCAGCTTGCGAAGCAATCATGGTCAGATGCCCTTAATTGGATTTTTGATGACGCGAATCGTGATTGGAAATCGTGAAGAAAAACGTACTTCCCTTCCCCGGTTCCGACTCGACCCAAATTCGCCCGCCGTGACGGGCAACTGTTTTTTGACAGACTGAAAGCCCGATGCCTGTTCCCGAGTATTCCTCGCGACCGTGCAGCCGCTGAAAGATTTTGAAAACACGATCGCAATGCTCCGGGGCGATTCCGATTCCGTTGTCCTGGACCGAGAATAGCCAGTCCTCCTCGTTCAGTCGAGCAGCAATGTGAATTCGCGGCTGACGATCCTTGCAGAACTTGATGGCGTTTCCAATCAAGTTTTGTAGAAGCCGCACCAACTGGCTGGCATCTCCCTCGACGATCGGTAACTCGTCGTGCGTGAGGATGGCCCCACTTTCATCGATGGCAACTTGAAGATTGTTTAGAGCGCGGTCTAGTACATCCGTCATGTTTGTTGGCTCAAAAGGCTTGCCTTGGGTTCCCACACGAGAAAACGCCAGCAGATCGTTAATCAGTGTCTTCATCCGAGCCGCACCTTCAATAACCGTCCGAATGAACTCGTCGGCCGTTTCATCCAGTTGACCCTGGTAGCGACGTTGTAACAGCTGACAGTAGCTGGCCACAGTTCGCAAGGGCTCTTGCAAATCGTGGGAAGCCACGTAGGCAAATTGTTCGAGTTCTTCGTTCGATCTGGCCAACTCGCGAGAACGCTCTTGCAAATCCGCAGTTCGGTCGGCGACGCGCTGTTCGAGCGTGGCATTCAGCTGCCGCAACGCCGCGAAACCCTGGGCGTTCTCTAACGCCGCGCCGGCAATGGTGGTGATGAACGCTGCCAGCCGTTCTTCATCCTCGCCAAACAGCCCGACCACTTCCCGATGTGTCACATAGAGAAAGCCTGCCACCTCCTGGCGGATGAAAATCGGCGCACAGAGCGTCGAGCGTACGCCGGATAAGATGACGCTTTCGCTGGCGTCGGCAAACATGGACTCGGCGAGCGCGACGGGCCGACGCGCGGCACACGCTCGTTCCAGAATCGCGAGGCTGACAAGCAAATCAGCGTCGCCTCCGCTGAGCGAGAAAGAACTCGTATCCCCCAACTTATTCAGGCTTACGACCACACAGGTTTCACCCCGCAACAACCGCATGGCACCCGCGCGAACGGCCGTAAAGATCGCCTCTTCCGAGAGCGCCCCGGCGATCTCTCGCCCCGCTTCTAGGACGGTCTCGAATCGATCAACCAACGACAGTGTCGTGGGCTTGGGAACCATCTGTTGGTCCGCATCGAGTATTTCTTCCGATGCTTCGATCTCTCGTAACATCTCGACCGCATCAGACATGTCTTTGTCGGCGGTGGCCCAAC
>CAUJKL010000735.1 GCA_963204995.1 Planctomycetota bacterium
CATGTAGTTATTTACTGGACGGGTTGCTGTGGCTGAGTCTTCGACGCCACGGCTAATTGGAGTTCATGGTAAGCCGGGGCTTCGCGGACTCAGCCCCAGCCACCTCGTTCCATGAAGTTATTTCTTGGACGATCCTTGCTCGCTTGCGGTGCGGAACTCGGCATGTGTGTCGCTCAGTATCTCACGAATCGCCTGACGATCGGCGGCAGAGAGGTGAGCGAACTCGGCACTCTGGTCGCCCTCCGCGAGTACTTCGTGCATGCGACCGTAGACACGTTGCTTAATGGGTTCTGGAAGGCCCATGAACGCGTCGGAATAGATCAGATAGCTGCACGGATACTTGAACAACCGCCGCTGAAGATCGAACTCGCGCAGCGAACGCCATTTAGTGTCTCGAATTCCGTGACTAGTGAACTCGTTTGCGAACTCGGACATGCCTTTCACGGGCGACGTCAATTGGAACTCTTCGGCGAACAGCAGGTACTGCACGAGCTTCTCGCTGGCTTTGTCCAATCGCCGCTTGGTGGTATCGCTCTGGTACTCATCGGGGCGATCGAGAGCCTTGTTCATCACGCCATCGTAGTGTTGCGAGGAACGAGCCTCGTAGTTCGCAAACGTGATGTAGTTGTGCATCTGCGTCTGATGTTCCAGGACCATCAAAGCAACGAGATCGCTGTGCGGCGACAAATAGGGCTTCACGTTAACGAGCTTCGTCAAATCCGTCAGGTTGGCTGCGGCTTCGCGGTCGAGTTCTTCGGGGTTCTGCCGATCACGAGCGATGGTATTGCCCATATGTCGCATCGTGCCATGTGTACCGCTCACGTACCATCCGCCCCAGCGGTGCTCGAATGGGCTGCGATGATCCGTCACGTAAGTTCCAGAACCGAGCAAGGGCCGACCGCTGTCGTCAGGAAATACGGATCGCACCAAGTGCCCCGGTACGGCTTGAGTCCGCGACGAAGCGTGGCAAGTGATGCACTGTCCACGGTCACGAATAAAACGAGGCTTCGAAGCTTCAGTCTGATCGAGCGTGTAGAAAATGGCCCCTTGCTGAGGGTCTACCGTTGACATCTCCAACACATCGCCGTCCTGTACCCAGCCCACATACGTATCATCACCAAAGTAGATGGCACGCGGATGCGACGGTGCGATGCGACGCAGCTGGAAACTGGTTTGTGAAAAGACCAGCATCTGCGACGACTTGGGGACGTTCAAAGCGTCGAGGACGGACGGCAAGTAGCCATAGTGTTCATCGTATTTCAGCGTCAATTCGCCCGAGTCGAGCAACTTCTGCAACTTGACGACCGGGTCATTTGTCGGCGCCGTGTTGTAGTTGACCGGTTCCGACTCGAACTCGATCTGTGCTGCGACGTACTCTCCGCTGAACAGAATCAGAGGCAAGCACAGCGAGCAGTAAACAAGGCTCCGTCGAGCGAGCCGAGACTTCTTTGTGTCAAACATGATGATCGCGCCTTATGCCACAACGTCGTGAATAACTTTGCCCGCCAAACCGGTTAACCGAAAATCGCGACCGCCGTAATAGTAGGTCAGCCGCGTGTGATCGAAGCCCAACAAATGCATGATCGTGGCGTGAAAGTCGTGAATATGAACGGGATTCTCAGTGATGCCGATTCCATATTCATCCGTCGCTCCGTAGGTGTAGCCACCCTTCACACCGCCTCCCGCCAACCAGCACGTGAATGCATCTTTGTAATGGTCACGGCCATCCATTTGCGAAGTCTTGGCCGACGGCGTGCGTCCGAATTCCGTACAACCAATGATCAAAGTCTCGTCCAACATGCCCCGCTGCTTGAGATCCAGAATCAACGCGGCCATCGGTCGATCCACTTGTGCGGCGAGCTTGTTGTAGGACTTCATGTTGCTGTGCGAGTCCCAGTTGCCGCTGGCTCCCTGATCGATCAACTCGATGAAACGAACGCCGCGCTCGGACATGCGGCGAGCGACCAGGCATTGCCAGGCAAAACTTTCCGTATCGCCACGTTTTGCACCGTACTGTTCCAACGTCTTGTCGGATTCTTCGCTCAGATCAAAGACTTCGGGCGCGGTTCTTTGCAACCCTTCGGCAGCCTGAAACGAATAGAGTCGGGCGGCAAGAGTCGAGTCGTCCGCACGAGTTGCTAAATGACGCTCGTTGATCTTTCTGAGCAGTTGCAACTCCTGCTGTTGGTGATCGGCGAACTTCGGATCGGGCTTGAGATTTGCGATGGGTTGATCGCCCGGTGTGATGCGAGTTCCTTGATGATAGGCCGGCAGGAAGTTCGAGTCCCAAGCTTGCGAGCCGCCGTATGGAAGCTTGCCGCAAAACACGACATGCGACGGCAGGTTCGCATTCTCCGTTCCCAGCCCGTAGCTGACCCAAGCACCAATTCCGGGCAGCGTTCCGGCCATTGCGCCGGAATGGATACTGAGCGTGGCTTCAAAGTGGTCTCCCTTGTCGCCGTGCAAAGACCGCATGAAGGTCATTTCGTCGACGCATCCGCCCAAGTGCGGAAACAGATCGGAAACGGCGATGCCCGACTTTCCGTACGGCTTCGAATTCCAAAGACTTCCGGCCAGAGCACGGTCCTTGCCGAACGACTTGCCGTGGTCCTTGTTGAGCGTGGGTTTCGGGTCGAAAGTATCGACATGCGAGACGCCGCCTGGCATGAACAGCAAGATCACGCGTTTCGCTTTCGGCGGAAAGTGCGGGGTTCGCGGTGCCAGCGGGTTGTCGTCCTGTCCGGCAAATGCCGAGGAGTGCGAGATGCCGTACGCACCGAGTCCAAGCGCGCCGAGCATACTTCGCTTGACGAGGTCGCGACGAGTGAGTGTGTGCCGAGCGATAGATTGAGTTTGCATCCGGGTCTCTCCGATTGCGATTCGTGGTTTACTTAATCGATGTACAAAAATTCGCTGCTGGTCAACAAGACGCGTGCCAAGCTGGTCCAGGCTTGCCGACGAGCATCCGCTTCGGGCAGGCCCGTTGACACAATATCGCTCGTATAGCTGTCGAGGTACGCGGTTGCTTCGGTCTTTTCCGCTTCGATTGGCGGACGAGCGAACAGCAACTCGTAAACGAGTTGAATTTGATCGGCAGGCGACGCGGAGTGGCCGGTGACGCGAGTTGCCAGTGCTGCTGCTTTCTCTTCGACAAACGGACTGTTCATCATATACAGAGCCTGCAAAGCGACCGTCGACTCGCCGCGTATCTCGGTGCTTTTATTACTGTCGGGTCCGTCGAACAAGGCCAGGAACGGATGCTTGTTCAACCGAGGAGTCATCAAGTAGGCGGATCGATAGTTGTGATCGTAAATCTGAGAAAACGGGTTGCCCTGCGAGAACTTCAATTTTTCTTCGGCTGGGAAGGGATGTCGTCCAGGCGATCCGGCTTCAAGCGTCCCGCTCACGGCGAGTATCGAATCGCGAATGGCGTCGGCGTCCATACGTTGCCGGTCGAACCGCCAGTAGTACTCGTTCGGTTCGTCGATCTTGGCAGTCGCCGCGTCGTTCTCTGATGCAAGCTGATAAACCGCCGACAGCATGATTCGCTTGTGCAGATGCTTGACCGACCAGCCATGATCGATAAAGTCACGGGCCAGCCAGTCAAGCAGTTCGAGATGAAGCGGAGGTGGACATTGGATGCCCAAGTTGCTCGAAGTTGCCACGATTCCGCGTCCAAAGTGATATTGCCAGACGCGGTTCACGATCACGCGCGCCGTCAACGGATTGTCGGCAGATGCAATCCAGTTGGCGAGTTCCAATCGACCGCTTTCGCCAGCGGCGATCTCCGGCGTCGAGGCGTTCAATGACGCGATGTAGGCTCGCCGAGCGACCTCACCTTTCTTGTTAGCATCACCGGCGATGTGAATCTTGGCGTCTCCTACGCCATCCTTCTTATCGGAGACTGCCCAAGCGACTGGCGAATCGTAAGTCGTCTTCTCGGACTCGCCCACCTTGAGCGGCACGAAATCACTGCGATCCTTCTGATGCTCGGTCCCCGCGTGTGGATACTGAGTGCTGGCGAAATAGCCATACACTCCGTAGTAGTCCTGCGTGGTGATCGGATCAAACTTGTGATGGTGGCAGCGAGTGCAACCCAGGGTAAGCCCAAGCAACGAACGACCGATGGTGTCGACCGTGTCGTCGATAATCAAATCCATCGACGCGAACTTCGAGTTGCCGAATCTTCGCGATAATGCGACGTATCCCGTGGCGATGATCTTCTCGTTGTAACGAGCGGCGTCGGGATGTTGCTTGGCCAAGATATCGCCGGCGATTTGCTCCCTGACGAACTGATCGTAAGGCATATCGTCGTTGAAAGCGCTGATCACATAGTCGCGATAGTAGCGAGCTTCCGGAATCGGAGTGTCGGTTCCATCGCCACTGGTGTCCGCATAGCGAGCGACATCCAGCCAATGTCGGCCCCATCGCACGCCATACTCTTGACTCTCCAGCAGCCGATCAATAACTTTCTCGAACGCTTCCGGCGAATCGTCGGTGAGGAAGGCGTTGACTTCTTCGGGCGTCGGCGGGAGGCCGATTAGATCAAGAGTTGCGCGGCGGATCAGCGTTCGCTTGTCGGCGGGATGAACTGGCTTGATCCCTTTTGATTCGGCCTTAGCGACCAGGAAGCGGTCGATGGGTGTTTTGCACCACGGCGAATCCTTGATCGAGTCGGGAGTGGGCTCACGTAATGCTTGAAAGGACCAATGGACGGCGGGAGTTGCCTCCTTTCCGGCCGGTTGAGACCAATCGACATTTGCTTCCGGCCAGAATGCTCCGTCAGCGATCCACTTCTTGAAGTCGGCAATGACGTCGGCACTCAATGGTTCTTCTGGTGGCATACGCAGATCTTCATCGTCTGTCAGCAATCGCTCGATGAGCGTTCCCCGATCTGGCTCTCGCGCGACGACACTTGGGCCGTTCGTCCCGCCAGCCAACAGATCGGCCAAGCTATCGACGCGGAAATCGCCTTCGGGCGTAGAGCCCGTATGACACTCTTTGCACTTCTCGGCCAATACCGGACGTATCCGCTTCTCGAAAAAGTCACTTCGCTCATCCGCCTGACATATCGCAGCAAACGACATCACGAAGACGACGGCACAACCTGTCACTAGCCAGTGATAGACAGAGCTAACTTGCATAGCGGCTCTCTCAAGATGATCGGGCTGAAAATCGGCGAGCCTTCCTAAACCGGACAGGAAGAGTTCCAGGTGGGCGGCTACGTGAATCGCTCCGGCGCAAAGTCACGAACCGTGTATTGAACATTACCGGCGATTAAACTGGATGTCAACATCCACTTATCCCGTGCGACAAAATCGCCTGACATCGACATCGACTCCACGTTCTCGTACGAGCAACTCGTCGCGCGGCAAACCCCACATGATCCATCGGTTCGTTCATCTCGCAATGAGGCTGTGAATAAATCGTGGGATAGGCTTCCAGCCTGTCATTTTCCCCGTATTTCTGACAGGCTGGAAGCCTATCCCACCCAATAAAATCACAGCCTCAATGTGCGGTATGTCACAGGGGGTGCGTGAATTCGGGCGCATTCAAAAATCAGCGATTGGACGGCTAATGATGCACGCAAGTAGAATTGTGGGGTGCATATCACTCTCCACCTGTTTGAATGCTCGCGAAATTGTGCGGGAATGGGATTTGCAGGATCGGAGACCTGTCTTCAGGCTGCCTTAGCGAGGAAATACGATGGTGATCCCCCGACTGCTCCCCAACTGGCTTGCTGTATTCGCCGTCTTGGTTCTCGTTTCAGACTCCTTTGCACAGCGCCCCGTGCAGATTCCCAAGGATCAGATCAGTTCTGCCGGCACGATTAAGGCGGTGCAGAACGGGGTCTTTCACGTCGTGAACGTCGGCGGAGATCAATGGTTGCTGGCAGTTGAAAAGGATGCCGATGAGGTCGTGCTGCGCGGTAATGCCACGCCACAGTGGCTGCGTCCAGGAATGCCCGTCCGCTTTCAAGGCAACTTCGCCAAAAACAAATCGGGCGAGCCGCAAGGCGAGGCCAAGGACCCGATCACGGAGTTAAAGGTGTTCACACCGCGAGAAGACTCGAAGATTGGTGTCAAGGAAGAAGCGAAACGCGGGTCGTTTCTGTCGGGCGGACCCAAGAGCGATAGCCCGCTGGAAACCGCACCGTTCACCATCGTCGGCGTGCTGGCCAAATACAAGGGCGGTCGCATGACGGTTGCTGTTGGTTCCAATCAGGTTCAAGCCCAGTTGGCCGAGGGTGCTAAGATCGAAGTTGACGTGGCCGATCTCCGTTTTGCAGGCGTGGGCGACGAGATCGAGTTCGAGGGCTGGAGTTACTTCAGCCAGAAGGA
>CAUJKL010000736.1 GCA_963204995.1 Planctomycetota bacterium
AACGCATGGGACGCCTTCATCGAATTCCGGATTGAGCGAGAGATCGAGCGGCTCTATCCGTACCGGGATGAACTGGAGTCGCTCCCCTGGAGCATCGCCGCATAAACCGAAATCTCGAAGCGTGGAAGACCGGTTGCGCCCAATTCGAAGCCTAGATTGAAACTGTTGAAAACAAGGGTTTCGTTCGACGCGGATTGGTTCATGCCGAACCGGGGCAACACATAGTCCACCTTCTCGCTGGCCCGGCTGATGCCGCTCGCCACAAAACCCGTGTAACCCAAGCGAAACGCACAGTAGTTGTTGATAGGTAGGATGGCTTGAAGTCGCAACTCACCGACGGGAGCCCATTCGTTGTTGGAAGCTGAATAGTTGAACGCTTGCGGATCCAAATTGATTGGTACATTCACGCGATTCGGATTTGTCAGAATGTTGCTGGCAATATTCCCGTACATCTGGTTATCTTGAATGTTTCCCGCCGCCAGAAATCGGCCTTCGGCGTTTAACAACCAAACTCCGAACGACTTCCGCCAACGGGCGCCCACTTGGAAACCCAGCAGACGATTTTTAGATGTCACCGAGAGGGAAGTGGCGTCAAGCGTGCCGCCGGTTCCACTGAAGGCAAAGTAGTCGCGCAGATCAAGGAATCGAGCACCATACAGGAACTCGAAATCACTCTCCGGATCTTGATTCATGCGAGTCATGTGCATCAGTTCAAGGTTGGACATCGTGAGTGTGTTTTGAGCGCTCGCCTGCGTGAACACTGGCAAGTGGAACACCAAATCGCCTGTGTCTGTCGGGGCCGGGACATCCGGCTTTCCATCCGGAGGCAACGTATATCCTCCGCCATCCGATTTTCCCAGATCTTGTCCGAATCGTCCGTAGATCGTGTTCAAATTGAGATCGTCATCAATCCCATCACCGTTGCCGTCCGTGTATCCCGCAAGGTAAGACTGCGTCAGCACGGGAAAGCCGGGGTCGCGAGGCAGAAAGGTGACCGAGTTGCTGGTCAGTCCCTGGGTTTGCTGAGCATAAGCGTAGCCGACTAGCCAACCGCTGTAGCGATCGTGGGCACCCAATTCCACTCGATGACCGGAATGAAAATCGGTGTCGAGGAAGCTCGTGTCGAGACTGTTTTCGAAATGGGTCGTCACGCCACCACGCGTGTAATCGCCTTCAAGTTGCGTACTCCCGATCTTCGATGTCTTCGGCGGCGTAGCCGTCCAATAAAGATAGTCATAGGTTACAAAGAATTTTCTATCCGAAGTGTCGGAGCCAAACTGATCGCATCCGGCGAGTGTGTGGTCGCCAGCGGACGGGTCGTAGTACGGCTCGGCAGGGATTGGCAGCGATGTCTCGGGCACCGGTCCGATGCCTGGTGAATGCATCCCGCTGATACCCTCACTCATCGAGGCATACTGTAGGAATGCTGGATGGTCCTGCGCGGCAGGAAACTGTGCTGCCGCAACTGGTCGACTAGAACGCTCGGACACTGCGTCTTGAGATTCTCCGCGACTGGCCAGCAGGCAAGCAACTGTGAGCAAGCCAAGTCGCACGGGCGTCGAAGCCATGATCTGAATCCATTTTGAAAGCAGGTTGCACTGCGTGGTCGCATCCATCGGCCCACGTCTGCACGCCATGTGTCTTCAAGGTTGAATCGGTTAGCGCGGTGGAATTGATTGAATCACAATTTCCGGTTCCTTGCAAAATTGTTAAAAATGCTACGATTGTTGCAACTCGCTGCGCTGCACTTGCTACGGGATGTTGGCGGCCCGGTGGACGTGTCTTTCTTTGCTTTCGCTCGTGCCTGGTGGCCGCGCGCCCCACGCTGTGCGCGGGTCTCCCGACCTCGCACACGCGCCGGATCGCAGGTCTCCTTGCCTTTCGCGCTGGTCCGCTGTTCGGGAGACCTACGGTCGGGAAGTTCGGCGAGGTCAGGAGACCTGCGCCGAGCGCGACCTGCGTCGGGCGCGGTTAGCGTTACCCTCGTACCTGCGCGCCGCGAGGGTCCGTCGAAAGAGCGACGGGTTTCCAAACGTCTCGGAATATAGATAATGGCCACCGAAAGGAGTCACTCATGAAACCCTCGGATATGCTTGATCAGATGTGCCATTCGTTGCTTGCCGCGACGGATAGTAAGGAAATATGCAAGGCTCGCGGTTTCGCCGCCGAGGCGCTTTCATCACCGGGAATTCTCGAAACTTTGTTTCTGTCTCCACAAGGCCTGAGCGACGTGCTGGCTTCGCTGGAACCGCGCGAGGTCGCGGCGCTGCATTTGCTACGGGATGTTGGCGACCCGGTGGATGTGTCTTTCTTTGCTCGCATTTATGGAAAAGGCAGTTCAGGGGGCACCTTCAATCAGCGTTTTCAGGATGTGTTCAGCCAAGTCAAGCAGCGGCTGATTCGACGTGGCCTGCTGCTGTGGTCGGAAAACTATCAGAAATCGTGGAATAAGCAATCGAAGTTGGAGCTCACGAGGCTGGCACTGCCCGTCGAGTTCTATAAGGCTCTGCCGCCTCTGATACCAGACGCTCGCGAATTCTCGGGTGGCGGAGATTGGAAGCCGAACGTTGCGTCGGACAAGTTGATCGCGGATCTCGGCAACGCGAGTGGCGCTGCCAAGGATCGGCTAGTGGGCATCGAAGCTGGCGAACTGCGTGTGTCTGGGAAAGCTTTTTCGGCGACAGCCATGCGTTCCTGGCAACAGCGTGGCTGGGCGAAAGCAGTGGTTCGGCTGAGGACGCTCACATTCGAAGCTGCGAAATCGAAGCAGCCTGATGAAGCGATCATCGCAATCTTGTCGAAGTTAGACGCACAGGCGT
>CAUJKL010000737.1 GCA_963204995.1 Planctomycetota bacterium
TTTCTGATCGGTGAAGGAGAACTTCGCGGCTCACCGGCAGCATCGCTGCAAAAGGTTCAACGGTCGGGAAATCCGTGGGGGCTGCCTGCGGAAGACCGGCTGAATTGGGCCGCGGGTCTCGAGGTCCCTACGGTACACGACAATCCAGACTTTGACGTGCTGTATTGGGTTGGTTGTTCTGCTTCGTTTGATCCGCGCGCTCAGCAAGTCGCACGCAGCATCGTCAAGCTGTTGCAAGCAGCAAACATTAACTTCGCCGTATTGGGAAGCGAAGAACGATGCACCGGCGACTTTGCCAGAAGGATGGGCGACGAATTCCTGTTTCAGGAATTGGCAGCCCACAATATTGACACGCTCAGCCAGTATCACGTGAAAAAGATCCTCACGCACTGTCCCCATTGCTTGAACAGTTTTCGCCAGGATTACCCGCAGCTTGGTGGCCGTTACGAACTGGTTCACCACAGCCAGTTCCTCTTGGAACTGGTTCGAAGTGGCAGACTTCCTATGAACGACGCGTGCTCGGAAGAAGTCGCCGCGAGGATCACGTATCACGATCCCTGTTATCTCGCACGAGTCGGGGGAGTGACGGACTCGCCGCGTGAGTTGATACGATCGGTCATTTCCCATCGAGATAATTGCCAGATCGTCGAGATGTCTCGCAATCGCCGCCAGACGTCCTGTTGCGGCGCGGGCGGCGGCCGGATGTGGTTTGACGACCATCCATCGAACCGCGTCGGGGCTGGCCGCATCCAGGAGGCGCTAGCGACCGGTGCCGATACCGTCGCCGTCGCTTGCCCCTTTTGTTTGCTCATGCTGGGGGACGGCGTGGCCGATCAACAGCAAAAACTAAAAGTGCGGGACATCGCCGAAATCTTGGAAGAAGCGTTGACTCGGAACTGATCTTCCTGGCTGCGGCTACTCGGAAACCAGCCATGACTGACACTCTGGCAAAGTAGCTCGCTAGAATAAGCAGGAGCCACACCAAGGTCCGAGCTGTCGTGGAAAAATCCGGCAATGCTACGGCGAGATGGCGATAACCAGTGTATGTTTTGGATTACATTGATGCTTAGTGCTTTGTCACAGCCGACAATTCGCGTGCCACTGGCTCGGCCTGTGTTGTGCGGACCAACCACAGGCGCGACGGCACTGGCAGAGCCAGCGACACACGACCCGAAGATTATGCCGTGACAAAGCAGTAGCTCTTATTAACGCCGCCGGGATGATTGATTTCTTGCCTTAACCGTTTGCAACCTGCATGACCGCAATTCTTGGGCTCTCGGCGTTTTATCACGATTCGGCGGCGGCGTTAGTCGTCGATGGCAAGATCGTCGCGGCGGCTCAGGAGGAACGCTTCACCAGGAAGAAGCATGATGCCGAGTTCCCCGTTAACGCGATCGAATACTGTCTGGGCGAGGCTGCCTTGCGTGCTGAAGATCTCGATTACGTCGGCTTCTACGACAAGCCGTTCTTGAAGTTCGAACGATTGCTGGAAACGTATCTCGCTTACGCACCACGCGGATTCAATTCGTTCCTGCAGGCCGTTCCGGTGTGGCTCAAGCAGAAGTTGCATCTGCGGCGCGAGATCAAACGCGGCTTGCACAGTGCCTATCGCAAGCGAATCGTCTTCACGGAACATCACGAGTCGCATGCCGCGAGCGCCTTCTTTCCATCGCCATTTGAAGAGGCCGCGATCCTGACGGCGGATGGCGTCGGCGAATGGGCGACGGCGAGCTTCGGAGTCGGGCAAGGCCACCGAATCGACTTGACTCACGAGTTGCACTTTCCGCACTCACCGGGACTGCTCTACTCGGCGTTTACTTATTTCTGTGGCTTCCGTGTCAACTCGGGTGAATACAAGCTGATGGGCTTGGCACCCTACGGACAGCCCAAGTACGCCGATCTGATTCTGGAAAAGCTGATCGACCTGAAGGCAGACGGCTCGTTCCGGATGGACATGTCGTACTTCAACTACTGCCAGGGCCTGACGATGACGTCAGCAAGGTTCGACAAGCTCTTCGGCGGTCCGCCACGCAAGCCCGAGTCGCCGCTGACCGAACGTGAAATGGATCTGGCAGCTTCGATCCAGCAAGTCACCGAAGAGATCATGCTGCGGATGGCTCGTCACATCCATGCGACGACGGGAATGCAGAACCTGTGTTTGGCGGGAGGTGTCGCCCTTAACTGCGTTGCTAACGGACGCATCCTCCGCGAAGGGCCGTTCGATCAGTTGTGGATTCAGCCGGCAGCGGGCGACGCGGGTGGAGCGCTCGGCGTCGCACTGTTCATCTGGCATCAACTACTCGGCAACGCGCGAACGCCGGTCGCGGGCGATTCGCAACAGGGCTCGTATCTTGGTCCCGCCAATGACGAGTCAGAGATCAGAAAGTTCCTCGACGCGACGGGTGCGAAGTATCACTTCTTCGAAGACGAAGCAGCACTCTGCGATCGCGTCGCAGGCTTGATTGGCTCGGACAAAGTGATCGGCTGGTTGCAAGGGCGAATGGAGTTTGGGCCGCGGGCACTGGGCGGTCGCAGCATTCTGGGTGACGCTCGCAGCACGAAGATGCAGTCCGTGATGAATCTCAAGATCAAGTTTCGCGAGTCGTTTCGGCCATTTGCACCTTCAGTGCTCCAGGAACGAGTGCATGACCTGTTTGAAATGCGTGAGAACGAAGCGAGCCCCTACATGTTGCTCGTCGCACCCGTGCGGGGCGACCGACGAAAGAAGTTGACCGACAGCGAACGGCAGCTCACGGGCGTGGACAAGCTCAAATCGATTCGTTCCGAGATCCCGGCCATCACGCACGTCGATTACAGCGCACGAGTTCAAACCGTCGACGCCGCGCGGCACGGCCGTTATTACCAGCTGATCAAGAGCTTCGAGCAGCAAACCGGCTCGCCCGTGATCATCAACACCAGCTTCAACGTCCGTGGCGAGCCGATCGTCTGCACGCCCGAGCACGCCTATCGATGCTTCATGGCGACGAACATGGACGTCCTGGTGCTCGAACGTTTTATCCTGTTAAAAGAAGAGCAGCCCGACGCCAAAGAGCACGAGATCGATGAGTATCTGGCTCAGTTTCAGCTGGACTGAACGCACGGCGATCGCGATGTGAGTTCTTCCGGTCTGCTCAATCTGATCGGACACGGCGAAATCCAGATCAAGCCAAATTTACGAACGTTGGCAGGCGAGACCTTGTCGTCCAAGTCGAATCGATTCGCCGGACCGCCTAACGCTCATGCGGCGAACGTGACAAGTGTCGGAAGCGCCAGCGATGTCTTCGCATTCATCGCGGTTGCCGAATGGGATAGTGTTATTCGCCCGCGCGTTCCATTATAAAACGGTGATCCGAACGCCGCGTCCTCGTTCAATTTGGAGAAGCGATATGCCTCGCCTGACCTTTCTTTGCCTCTCGTGTATCGCGCTGCTCGCTCAATCGACGCGTCTCTTCATGCCGGTCGCTAGTGCCCAGACATACGACACGATCATACGCGGTGGCACGCTGTATGACGGCACCGGCAGTCCTGGGATCCCCGCCGACATTGCAATTCAAGGCGATTCGATCGCGGCCATTGGCGACTTGAGCGGTGCAACCGCGGCGCAACAGATTGACGCGACAGGTTTGGCTGTGTCGCCCGGCTTCATCAATATGCTCAGTTGGGCGACAGATTCGCTGTTGCACGACCCCAAAGGCCAGAGTGACATTCGCCAAGGCGTGACGCTCGAAGTCTTCGGTGAAGGCTGGTCGATGGGGCCGTTGACCGAGGCGATGCAGCGCGAAGAACTTCAAAGTCAAGGCGACATCAAATTCGAGATCCCTTGGCGGAAGCTCAGCGAATATCTGAAGCACCTCGAAACCCGTGGCGTTTCGCCTAACGTGGCCTCGTTCATCGGGGCGACGACGCTACGAATCCACACCGTTGGCTTTGAAGATCGTCGGCCGACGACGAAAGAGATGCAAACGATGCGCGAGTTGGTCCGCGACGAGATGGAGCAAGGAGCACTCGGCATCGGTTCATCCTTGATCTATGCACCAGCGTTCTATGCCGACACGAACGAGCTGATCGAGCTGTGTAAGGTCGCCGCTGCCTACGACGGGCTATACATTTCGCACATTCGCAGTGAAGGCAATCGGTTGCTGGAGTCGGTCGACGAGCTGATCAAGATCGCTCGCGAGGCCAACATCGGAGCCGAGATCTATCACTTGAAAGCCGCTGGCAAAGACAATTGGGGCAAGCTCGATGCAGTGATTCAGAAAGTGGAAGACGCGCGAGCAGAAGGGCTGCGCATCACGGCTGACATGTATACGTACACCGCTGGCGCGACGGGCTTGAACGCGTCGATGCCGCCGTGGGTCCAGGAGGGCGGCTTTGATCGCTGGCGGGATCGATTGCGCGATCCGGCAACACGAAAGCGAGTTCTCAAGGCGATGCGAACGCCGACGGACGATTGGGAGAACTTGCGCTTGATGGCTGGCTCGGCCGACCAAGTGTTGCTAGTTGGTTTTAAGAATGCCGACCTCAAGCATTTGACCGGCAAATCGCTGGCCGAGGTCGCTAAACAGCGTAACAAGTCGCCCGAAGAAACCGCGATGGATCTCGTGGTGGAAGACGGCAGTCGCGTTGACTGCGTCTATTTCCTGATGAGCGAAGAGAACGTCAAGAAGAAACTCGCCCTGCCGTGGGTCAGCTTCTGTAGCGACTCGTCGTCGCTGGCTCCCGAAGGAGTTTTCTTGAAATCGAATTCTCATCCACGAGCTTATGGCTCGTTCGTCCGCGTGATCGGTAAGTACACACGCGATGAAAAGGTGCTCCCGCTCGAAGCCGCCATTTACAAGCTAACCGGACTTCCGGCCAACAACCTTGGCATTCGTCGGCGAGGCTTGCTGAAACCGGGCTATTTCGCGGACATCGTCGTGTTCGATCCAGCAACGGTCCAAGATCATGCCACCTACGACAATCCACATCAATTCGCGACAGGCGTGCGAGAAGTTCTCGTCAACGGGAAGCTGGTGTTGAAAGACGGCGAGCACACGGGGGCAACACCCGGTCGAGTTGTCCACGGCCCTGGGTACTGGCGGGCTGCGGAACGACGGCAACCGGTCGAGTTGACCGAAGAAGCGGCGCGAGTCCACAAGGCCGGTTTTGTCTTCGACGGACATAACGATCTGCCGTGGGCGTTGCGAACTAAGGCTTCGTCTTCCTTCGCGAAAATGGATATCTCGCAACCACAACCGGAACTCAATACTGACATCGAGCGGCTTCGCAAAGGAAACGCCGGCGCTCAGTTTTGGTCGGTGTATGTTCCTGCTGATACGGCGAAGCGGGGAACGGCTCTGCTGCAAACGCTCGAACAGATCGAGTTGGTTCATGCCATGATGGAGCGTTATCCGGACACGTTCGAGTTCGCCCGAACCGTGGCCGACATCGAACGGATTCAGGCGTCCGGCAAGATCGCATCGCTGATCGGAGTCGAAGGCGGGCACTCGATCGAGAACTCGCTGGACACGTTACGGCAGCTTCACAAACTCGGTGCCGCCTATATGACACTAACGCATTCCGACACGCTCGAGTGGGCGGATTCAGCGACCGACGACGCCAAGCATGGCGGCCTGTCAGCCTTTGGCGAAGAAGTGGTTCGCGAGATGAACCGGCTGGGAATGCTGGTGGATCTGTCACACGTCTCGCCCGAGACGATGAAGGATGCTTTGCGAGTCAGCAGAGCGCCGATCATCTTTTCGCATTCGTCGGCCCGCGCGATCGCCGATCACCCACGCAATGTGCCCGACGATGTGTTGCGACTGACGGCCGAGCATAATGGTGTCGTAATGGTGAATTTCTTCTCCGGGTTCGTCGAGCCCGAATCGGCGCGGCGGATGGCCAAGATGTTCGATGCCAATCGCGAGTTGCGCGAGAAGTTCCCAGACGATGTCGAATACGAGCAAGAGAAAACTCGCTGGCGAGCCCGGAACCCAATTTTGCCGGGCACGATTCATGACGTCGTCGATCACATCGACCACATTGTGCGAGTCGCCGGGATTAACCACGTGGGAATCGGTTCGGACTACGACGGAGTTTCGATGTTGCCGACGCAACTGGAAGACGTTTCGACATATCCATTGCTCACTCAGGCACTCCTGACACGCGGCTACACCGCCGACGAAATCCACCGCATCATGAGCGGCAACATCCTGCGAGTCATGCAAGACGCCGAGCGAGTGGCAAAGGAATTGCAAGACTGAACCTGGAGATTTCAAATCTCAAATTTCAGATTTCAAATCTCAGATTTGAGATTTGAAATTTGAAATTTGAGATTTGAGATTTGAGATTTCAGATTTCAGATTACAGATTTCAGATTACAGATTACAGATTACAGATTACAGATTTCAGATTACAGATTTCAGATTTCAGATTTGAAACCCGCCAAGCCCTTGCTTTTTCCTCGCCGATCGCGCCCAATAGACTCGTCGGGGGCTCCGATATCGAAAGACAAAGCGATGCAATTGTCGTCGTGGCAATTCGACCACCGACCGTGGTACGGATGGTCGATCTCGACCGTTATCCATCTCTGTCTCATCATCGCAGTCTCGCTGCTGTTCATGCCCAGTGGCGATGGCACCTCCGAGAGGTTGGACGTTGAGGTCACGTTCGCAGACGTTGGGGCCGATCTGATCGCCGTGGATTCGTTCACGGCCGAACTCGACAGTCTCGAAGACGAGGTCGCTCAAGATGACGTCGCAGCCTCGATCTTCGAACCAACGGACGCTCTCGCGATCTCGTCACCCAACGAAGCGTTAGCGATTGGCGACGCAGACGGAGCTGGTGGCGACGGGGCCTCGACGGCGAGTCGCAGTGGCCATAGCGGTGGAGCGGGACAAACCTCCTTCTTCGGAACCGTCGCTCGCGGCAACAGCTTTGTCTATATCCTGGACGTCTCGCCCAGCATGAACGCGCGGGGCGGCAAGCGATTGGAACGAGCTGTCTTAGAGTTGCTTCAATCGCTGGATCAACTCACGGAGAAGCAGCGTTTCTATGTGATCGTGTTCGGCTGGGAGACGCGACGGATGTTCGACAGCGAACAGCTCATTCCCAGCCCCATACCCGCAAACATCGAAAACAAGCGGCGGCTTCGCGATTGGCTCGCCCAGATCCAAACCATTCCCGGCACCGATCCTCGCAAGTCTTTGGAAATTGGCTTGGCTTTGAAACCCAGCGCGATGTTCTTCCTTTCGGACGGAGAATTCAATAAGCCGGATCATGGTAAGTTTTTCGGCGATGACAGCGCTGAAGCCGAAGACGTCATCGAGTCGGGGGTGCCCAAGGCGATTCCAATTCACACGGTGGCGTTTGAAGATCGTGCTTGTGAAGCGCGAATGAACGGGATCGCCAAGATGACCGACGGCCAGCATCGCTTCGTTGCCGCGCCAGACGGTCGTGGATCGAAGTCATCTACACCTACCGTCAGCAAGGCGCTCAAGAAGACGGTCAGCAGCTTTGCCTTCAGCGAAGATGGTCGAGGAGCGAGTCGCGACAGCGCCGTTGACGAGGCGCTGGAAGCTCGTGCAGCATACCAGCTTCAGCTCGCCAAAATGTTGGAGAGTACCGCCAAGCCATCGATGGCGCGTCGTTACTATGAACGAGTCGCACAGGATTATCCGAATACACACGCTGCTACCGAGGCAACAGCATCACTTCACAAGTTTCGCGATATTGCAGGCCCCTAGGTGACCGGCGCGGGAGCTTCAAGACGCGCGGAGTGCTTGCAGCACCGCCATCGCAAGTGATTATGAAGATCATCTACAGTCGGCATTACGATATCGGATTCTTCGGGCTTGAGCGGCTGCACCCGTTCGATTCGCGGAAGTACAGCCGAGCCTGGAAATGTTTGAGGCGGGAGTTCGGCTCGCGACTGCGCCAGCTGCACGTGAAGCCCGCTCGTCCGGTGTCCCGCGAAGAATTGCTGCGAGTTCATTCGGCGGAGTATTTGGAGCTATTGCGGAAACCGAAGTATGTGGCGACGGCGTTAGAGTTGCCGATCGTGGCGAAGCTGCCGAGTTTCGTGATCGATCGCTGCATCCTGCGACCGATGCGGTGGGGGACAATGGGTTCGATGCTGGCCGTTCGGGAAGCGATCAACGACGGCCTGGCAGTGAATCTATCGGGAGGTTATCACCACGCGAAGCCAAGCGGCGGCGAAGGATTTTGCGTTTATGCGGATATCGCCTTGGCGGTGGATGCGGCTCGCCGAGATGGACTGATCGGGAACAATGCCCGAACGGCTTACATCGACACCGACGCCCACCAAGGCAACGGAGTCTGCCACACGTTCCTCGACGATAGACGAGTCTTCATCTTTGATATGTACAACCACACGATCTATCCCTGCTACGACCACATCGCCCAAGGTCGCATCGATTGCCACGTCCGCGTGCATGCGGGGCACACCAGCGCCGAGTATATGAAATCGCTAAAAGATACCCTACCCGGATTCTTGGCTTCGATTAGTCGAACGGAACCCGTTGAACTGGCGATCTACAACGCCGGGACCGATGTGTTTGCAGGCGACGCGTTGGGAAACTTGAACGTGAAAGCCGAGCATATTCTCGAGCGAGATTTGTTCGTCGTCGATCAGTTACGTCGGCGCAACATTCCCGTGGCGATGCTCTTGAGCGGCGGATACAGCAGCGAAAGCTACAAGCTTGTATTCGCCTCGGTACGGGCACTCGTCGATCGCGAACCAAATTGAGCGTGGCCGCGCTGTATGAATAGATTCGCTCGTGATTTTTGGACGGTACTCGTATGGACATGGGATTCGGCGACGACCAAAGCCGGCTCGCGATGTGGAGTGCGGCGACTTGTCGCCGCTTTCCCCTTTTTGGCGCAGCCTCTTCCCAAGCCCTGCCAACGATCCAGGACAAAAGCGGCTCTGCCGCGAACGAAAGCTGTGACAAGTCACAGCACTCCACATATCTCCCGACGCACCGCTCGCCATAATCTTCGGTATTCGCTTGTCATCGCAGCTGCGTTCCATGAGAATGCTCTTGCCTGGACGAGGCAGTTGGCAGCTCGATCAAAACTCACACTCGGGAGGTTGGAGCCATGCGAGATCAACACGCGCTACGCCGTTGGCGGTTCTCTCTGGCCTTGTTCATGGGACTGATGCTCGTCCTGACACGGGACGCTGCGGCAGCAGAGTTGGCAAACACACACTCCAATTCTCAGATCTCCGCGCGAGGACAAGTCCTGACCTCCGACGGCCAGCCGCAACTGGGTGGTCGCGTCGTGTTGCGAGCTTCATCGACACCCGCCATCGTCGGGTTGATCGAATTCCCCGATGTGATTGCGGAGACGACGACGGATGAGCAAGGTCGATTTGTTTTCGATCGCGTGAGCATTCCCGCGACAATGAACCGCGTGGTCGAAGAGCTACACCGTGGCCAACGGGGTGCCGACCTTGTCGTTATCACGAAAGGATATGGAATAAGTTGGCAGCCGCTCTATTCGTTCGATAACGCCAACGAGATTACCGTCAAGTTGAATCCTGCGGCCACGTTGGAGGGCGTCGTGTCCGATGCTGAGGGGCTGCGACTGTCCGCAGCAGACGTAACAGTTCTGGGGATCTCACGATTTGATGTCCCGTTCGATGGGACGTTGCGAGGCCCAGACGAGTTGCGACTTTACTCGTCCTCGCTACGTCCACGCACGACTGCAAGCGACGACGGGAAGTTCCGCATCGAGCAACTGCCTGCCGATTGCCACATTCAACTGCAAGTCGTTGACTCAGATTATCAGGCAAGATACGTCATCGCCGCGACAAGCGACCATGACTCTGCGAAGCCGCTGAACCATACTCGCGCCGACATCCTTCGTGCATTCACAATCCTTGCGAATCCCCTTGCGGTACAGCTCGACTCCGGCCTGAGGCTCCGCGTGCGAGTGTTCGATGAGAAAACAAACGAGTTCCTGCAGACGGGTGGAATTGCCTTGATTCGCATGCCGCGTCAATGGAAGACCGCACTGTTACCGGATGGAACGGCGGCGATCACCATCGCGGAGCCCGGTGAGTACAGCCTCATGTTCGTTCCCGCAGACGGCTACGATCACCTTTTCATGCGGCAGAAGCTTACGATGACGGCGGAGGCATCCTCCCTGCCGAAACAAATCGAATTGCGAATTCCTTCTCCGCGCTGGCTCGAAGGCCGTGTGGTGGGCCGCGGGACGGAGATGGGAGTCGGTGGAGTGACCGTTGGATGGTCGACGACGCAAGCGGACGTGGACGATCCTGACGCACCTTTCTTCTCGCAGACCATGACGCGCCCGGACGGTCACTTCCGGTTGCCGGTGGTTTCGGGGCCGGGCAAGGTGATGCTAAGTGGAGAAGTCGCCGGCTTCGTCATCCCCGGCTACGACGCGATGTCGTACGAAGAAGCCAAAGCCTTGGCCATCCCGGTGGATGTGCCAGTAGATGCCGAGAGTCAACCGCTGCGGATTGAGGTCTCGCGAGGCTTAGTCGTTCGAGGTTCTGTCCGCGATGTACACGGCGATGTCGTGCCACATGCAATCGTTCGTGCCACGTCACTCGGACGATATGGACCGAAGTTTCAGCAAACCTCCAGCGATGAGACAGGACGTTTTGAACTCGCAGGGCTAAACCCGCGGGAAGACTATGACGTATCGAGCGCCGCGCCAGGCGTCGTCGCATCGCAAGTCATCCGTGGTGAGAAGACTCACTCCTTCGAGCAAGTTCGCGAAGCCGATGTCGAACTTAGATTGCAGCCTATGGTCAGACTCCGAGGTCGTGTTGTGTTGGGCGAAACACCTCTCGAAAAGGTGCGACTGGAACTCATGCGCCGGCAACAACTCGACGACGATCGAGCGACGTATCGCGTTCTTGCGACCGTCGTGACCGACGACGATGGACGATACGAACTCAGCGGCTTGCGTGCCGGGGATGAATACATGATCCACGTCTTTCCGCCGGTCCCAGCGGTCGACCCAGCGATGGAAGGCATTCAGCGGCTCGCCTCCGACGCCAAGGGCACCGTCGAATTGCCAGACGTGCGGTTGTTGCGGACGACACAATCGCTCGCCGGTATTGTCGTCGATCCCGATGGAAATCCTGTCGCAGGAGCTACCGTGAGCGCCCGATCGAAAGGCGGTCGTTCGCTCTCGCGTCCGCGAACTGGTCCCCCGCCGTGGACCGAGACAGACGCGGACGGCAAGTTTCGGCTGACGCAGCTTCCCGACGAACCGCTTAGCTTGATGGCCTATATCCGACCGAAAGGCGCTGACCAAAGCATTCGCTTTCCCGCTCGTGTTGAATGCAGCCTAAACCAGCAAGACATCCGCATCCTCTTAGACCCAACGCTGGTTGAAGACGAGTGACCATCACAAGTAGCAACACCCACGAAATAACTTCCTCTTTCAATCGCTGTCCGAGAGCCGAGGAATGCCCCTGGCTTGTCCAGGGGATTGTTACGTTCGCTGCTATGAACCGTGCCAATGTCCCCAAGATGCCACCGGCTGGTCCGGTGGTGCCTCACGCTTCTCGCTCGCAACCGTCGCCGCCCCCAGTAACGCTCGTAACCATCCACTGGACAAGCCCGTGGCATTTGATGTTTGATCGGCCCGCTGCTGTAGCAATGAACGTAATCGACCACCGAGGCTGTGATTTTATTGGGTGGGATAGGCTTCCAGCCTGTCAGAAATACGGGGAAAATGACCGGCTGGAAGCCTATCCCACGATTTCTTCACAGCCTCTCTGGGCGAGCCGGTGGCATTTGATGCGTTGTCAACACGTCGAACATAACGAACTCGCGCAAATGGGAAAGTTATTTCGTGATCGTTGCTACTTCGGTTAAATCTTCGCATGTGTACGATCAAATTGCGGTTAGTATTCAACAGTCGTTTTCCGTCTTGGGCCCGAAGGGTCCGCACAACCCCTGCCGGGTGCCGTAAGGCC
>CAUJKL010000738.1 GCA_963204995.1 Planctomycetota bacterium
GAAGCAAACGCCGCATCTGCCGGAACTTCGGTCGCAGTTGTCGAGTGGATTTACGAGACACCATGATTTCAAGCTATTTGCGTTTGCGAAGCTCCGGCAAGGGGTTGCGACCTTCGGTCCGGCCTACGATGAGAAATGCGGATTAGCTGCTTTCGATGACGCAGACTACAAGAACGAAATAAAGCTCCCGCACGCAAAAGTGGACCGGAGCTTTATCGATGATCTGTCGAGTTGACGCGGACGGTTACTACCGGCCTCGTGAGTGTCGACGGCGCACCGTGTTCCCATAGAAGTGCCCAGGGCGATACTCGCGATTGAGAATATGCTGTGATTTGATGGCTTGGCGTTCAGCCCCAAAGGCAACCACCGGCCCCGTAGCAATAGCCTCTTGGACTGGCAGGAGTGAAGGAGCGGTTACGGCGAGGGCCAAAATAAGCGACAGGGTTCGTGGTTTCATGAGAATGATTATTCCTAAGCAGAGTCCAACTTCAGATTGACTTGATCCGGTCGCCTCCTCCCCGGAGACGAGCCAAGTTTCTAACTGACTCTAGGTTACTTTTTGACCGGTGCCTGACCACACAATTAGCTCAACACACCCTACTGGCGTTGTCAGAATGACGGCGCTGAACTCGTCGCGGGACGAAATAGTGACGAACCAGTGGCGAATTAGTCCGTAGTAAGGGTGCAAATCATGGGAAGTCGTCCCTGGCACCGAATTTGCCGTAGTTACTAGGCATTGGGAGTTCGCTGCCAGATTGAAGAACAGAGAAAGCCGTCGATTTGATACCGGTTCGGCTCGAAATCGACGCTCGAAGGGGACTCACGAGTCGGACCTCGCCTAAAGGAGAATCGCCATGACCACCCAACGGGTCACCCACATATTCGACGAACTGCGCCAGGGAATCTTGGCTGTCAACGATAGTGTATCCCGTCTTGAGATTTCACGGCGAGCTGAACAACTGCTCTACCAACTCAATGCGGAAAAACCATACGAAGTCGGCATGATCGCGGAACGCGTGCTCGGAATCGAGCCAACCGATACCGCGACGCCAGTCGCTTCAGGCGAGGAGATTCGCAACGAGTTAGTGCGGCTGATCGAAGCGATCTCGGCGGCGACGATCACGTCGGTCGACGCAGCATCCGAGCCAGTGCTAACCGTCGATGAGGTGGCTCAGCGCTGGAACGTGTCTGCCAAAACAATCAGCCGGTGGCGGAACCGCGGTTTAGTTGCACGCACGTTCACCTTTAACGGTCGGCAACGAGTCGGCTTTCTCGAGAGCTCTTTAATTCGCTTCGCTGCCGCACACCCCAGGCTCGTTCGTCGTGGCAGTCTCTTCAGCCGGATTACAGAAGAAGAGCGGGCGCACACCTTACGACGCGCCGACGAGATGTTGAACGATGGCACACCGATTTCGAAAGTCGTCGCATCTCTCGCACGCGACACCCAGCGTAGCCTGGAATCGATTCGCCAGTTGCTCAAGCAAGCTGGAAAGAACGAAGGAGCCGTGGGGGGCAAGTTAAGCGAACGAGCCGAGCGACGAATGTACAAGGAGTATCGTCGCGGCAAGTCGCTGGCAGCCCTCGCACAGCAATACGGGATTGATCCGAAGGCGGCCGCGCGAGTGCTGAATCGAGCGCGGGCGGAGCGAATCATGGAGCTACCAATAGACTACATGTTCTCACCCGAGTTCAAGAAGTCAGGAGCGGATGAACGAATTCTGGCAGCGACGCCCCTGGCCCCGAGCGGTCAGCGAATGCCGCGCAAGCCCTCGGACTTGCCAGCCTATATTGCCAGCCTGTACGACGTTCCGCTGCTGACCGCGGCGCAAGAGCTGCATCTGTTTCGCAAGTACAATTACTTGAAGTTTAAGGCCTCGAAGCTGCGTGACACCCTCGACCAAACCCGCCCCCAATCGCAACTACTGGACGAGATCGAGTCGCTTTATCGTGAAGCGATCGAAACGAAAAACTTGCTCACGCGGTCCAACTTGCGATTGGTCGTAGCGGTTGCCAAGAAGTACATCGGGAGCACGGGTGACCTGTTCGAGAAAGTGAGCGAAGGCAATCTCTCGTTGATGCGAGCCGTCGAGAAATTTGATTACACACGCGGATTCAAATTCAGTACCTATGCCACGTGGGCGATCAAGAAGAATTACATCCGTGCGTACTCCAACGAAGTCAAGCAATCGGATCGCTTTCGCACGGGACATGAGGAACTGCTCGACGCCAGTCCCGGTCACCGCAGCGATCCAACGAGTCAACTGGCGGCTCAACGGCAGCGCGAGGATCAAGTCAGCAACATCATGCAGCGACTGACCGATCGTGAGCGGCAGATTATCAGCTCGCGTTTCGGCATTGGCACGCAACGGGAGCCGATGACGTTGAAGGACGTTGGCGTGGAGCTCGGCGTCAGCAAGGAACGGGTGCGTCAAATCGAAGCCCGTGCCATGCAGAAATTGCGTGAAGCAGCGGTCAACGCCCGTCTCGAAAACCTCTCGGATTCGGGCGAGTTCAACTTTCATAGCAACTGAGGGGACGAGACGATGAGCTTCCCGTCCACCTTGCGAAGACCTGAATCGCCATGACATCGATTGTGTGACGTTTCACCCATTTGCGTGGGGTAAATTGTCGTCAGCCGTGTATTTGATAACTCGTTACCCCTTTCCGGCGTTTGGTGGATATAACCAGTGTCTTGGGTTGCCGAGCCAGGCAACAAGGGAGACAGTGTCACGAACCCACAACTTGGCTACAGGAAGCCAGTGACGACACCGCAAGAAGAACTCTCCGACGGAACGTTAATCGCCGCAGTTCTCGCTGGCGAAACGGATCAGTTTGCGCAGCTGGTCGAGCGATATCAAGGACAACTGTTTCGCGCCGCACGCAGTCGCATGGGGCGGCCTGACTGGGCGGAAGATGTGGTGCAGGAAACCTTCTTGTGTGTCTTCAAGTCGCTGCATACTTACAACTCGCAGTACAGCTTCCGGACTTGGTTGTGGACCATCCTTTTGAATCATTGTCGGCGTCAATTGAAGAAGTTCTCGCGGGGCCTTTTCATTGGGGCCTGGAGCCAATCGACGGGTGACGACGATCTGCGTGCCACTCTCGCGGAGCAACTCAAGTCAGACGAAGCGCCTTCCGCGCGAATGGCGACCAAAGAGCGCTCAGAACTGCTCGACAGCTTGCTCGCCAAACTTCCGGAAGGACAAGCCGACGCCTTGCGATTGCGTTTCTTTGGCGGGCTGAAGTTTCAGGAGATCGCCGAAACGATGGAATGTAGTTTATCGACCGCGAAGAACCGAGTCCGATGGGGCTTAACGAAGTTGGCCGAATATCTCGGCCCCGAAGACGAGTTATCGATCGATCGATCGTTGGAGAGCAGGCAATGAAAGCTGTATTTACCTGTGACGAGGTGTTTGACATCCTGACGCGCGAGCCCTTCCCATCGGGCGGTGCGGAGGACGAGTTCGTCGAATCTCACTTGGCCGTGTGTTACGAGTGTCGACAGCTGGCCGAGGCATTTCGCCCCGCGGTCGGATTGTTCCACGAATCGATGTCGACCGGGAGCGACGATGAGTTGCCGATGTACTGCGGACGCCTGCTGCCGATCGTCGACGCGCTGTCATACCCCCAGCGCGCAGCGGTGTCGCCCGCTCGCAAGGCCTTCATAATGACCGTGCTTGTCATTGCAGCGAGTGTCGTCCTTGTCGGTTCGGCAGTCTTCGCCACCTTGGCAGTGAATCAACGTGCCGACGGTCCCGGTGCCGTGGCTTTAAGTAAGCAACATCACCAGAACCGTGACTTCACGTTGCTGGCTGCGTTGGAAATCCCCACGGAGTGTCGCTCGACAACCACTGCGATGAGTCTTGTCTCAGCGGCTGACCTGGCGTGTTGCACGAAATGCCACAAAGCGGGAAGCCGTGTCACATCGACGGAGAAGGCGATCGTGAAATCCTCTGCTGCCTGTGTTGCATGCCACGGCGGGATGCTGGACGCGACGTTCTCTGCTGCCGAGCGTTGGCGCATCCCAGTCATCGAATACGACCGCATTCAGGCCCATTTTCGCAAGAGTTTCCGTGCGATCGAAGTCCGCCTAGCGACCGAAGGCACTGCGGAATCGCCAATTGCCGGATCTTTTCCCTTGCGTCTAAACACCGCCGACGAAGTGTTCCTTACGCTACTCGACGCAGGTTTTCGCGAATCGCGGATCGGCGATGCGGCAGTCTCGACGGAGCCTTGGGCTTGGCGCGAGGATGCGGGCAGCGTGAAGCGGGGATACTTGGCGTAGATGACTTGCGAAGCCGATCGACGGCGCGGATACTTCAAGCGGTTTCGCACATCGTCGTTTCTTCGACAGGAGTCTCCCCACATGCGTCTTCTCGCCACGGCTTTGCTTTCAATCAGTCTCGCGGCGACCTCCGTTCTTGGCGAGGACGAGCTATTCTCGGGGCCACAGGTCGGCGAAACACTCGTGCCGTTCACCGCGCGTGGTACGTTGGGTGATGTTGCCGGTAAAGAATTTGACCTGGTGAAGACCGCTGCCGGAAAACCGACGCTGCTGATCTTCGTTCATGAAATCACACGGCCGTCGCTTGGCTTGACGCGATTGATCATGACCTATGCGGCGACGCGTGCGAAGGACGGCTTGGTGAGCGGCGTGGTGTTTCTGAGTGCCGATCCCACCGAGACTGAAAACTGGATGAAGCGAGCGTCTAACGCGTTGCCGAAGGACGTTCCCATCGGTATCTCGACCGACGGTCAGGAAGGCCCCGGTTCGTACGGATTGAATCGCAACGTCGCACTCACGGTACTCGTCGGCAACGGGAATAAAGTGACCGCCAACTTCGCCTTGGTCCAGCCCAGTATTCAAGCCGATGCGCCGACGATCGCGAAGGAGATCGTCGCTGCACTCGGTGGGGGCAAAGTCCCTACACTCGCCGAGTTGGGTGCCCGTGGCTACGGCGACACGACGAATTCGCGTATAGAAGATCCCAAGCTCGACCCGCTGCTACGTGCGTTGATTCAGAAGACGGCGACCGCTGAACAGGTCCAAGAGGCCATCCGAGCCATCGAGGCGTATGTCGCCGACAAGCCGGCGGGGCAACAACGAATCGGTGACACTGCTCGCCGCATCATCGACGGAGGCAAGCTTGACAACTACGGCACTCCAGCCGCGCAGTCGCAACTGAAAGTCTGGGCCGAAAAATTCCCGGCGGCGAAGGAAGCACAGCCGAAGAGAGCGTCTCGTTCCGAATAGACGACGCCGAGCGCCTCGCACGGTGAACCTTCGACTCTAGCCGCAGGTGGAGCCCGCCTGATGTCCGCGTTTTGCCCGCGACGCCGCTCTCATTATTGGCTAGAATCGAATAGTACGAGCCCGAGTGAACGCGGGCCTGAATCTATATAAGCTCTTTTGTTCTGGTGTAAGCTATGAATTCGATTCGTTCCGCAGTTTCGCTGTTCTTTTTGTTAGCCTTGATCGTCGTGGGGTGTGACCAGGCGACACCCTCGACCGCCAAGTCGAAGACAACGGGAAACAAGATCGCCGAGCAACTTGCCGCCGCTCCGCAGCACGTACCGGCAACAAAGAGCAGGGCGACAACGCCGGTTCGGCGGCACGAGTCACCGGACGATCGCACACGCTTCAACGAACTCCCCGAAACGGAAAGCGAGTTCGATTTTAACTTCGGCGGTGCGAAGGGCGACTATGCGTTCCAAGGCGGCGGTGCATTCACGTCGCCAGGTAAGAACGAATCGCGAGAGGGGTTGTCCGGCTCCAAGATCGTCGAGCGAGTCACTTCGTTGCTGAAAGATTCCGTTGACTATGGCCCGACGCTTGTTGTCTGGGTGATCGATGAATCCAAGAGCGCTCGCAGTCTAGTGCAAACAATTAGCAGCATGATTCAGCAACCCTATAGCAGCCTGAAGTCAGATACCGACTCACAGAGGTTCCTGACTGCGGTATGTACTTTCGGTGAGCAGGTCCATTTTCCGGTCGACACGCCTTCGCCCGACCCGGCTTCGCTGGTCAGCGCGATCAACGCCATGCCCGAGGATGAGACGGGCAAAGAAATGGTGTTCACCGCGATCAGCGAAGCGTTAAAGAAATACACTCGTTATCGAACCACAGACCGGCGCGAGGTCATCTTCTTAATAGTGACTGATGAAGCCGGCGACGATCAGAACTTGGTCGACACATTGATCGAGGAACCGCGTCGCAACAGTATCCCGATGTACGTCCTTGGAGTGCCCGCTCCGTTCGGTCGAACCGCAGCGTTGGATGCCGCCGTCGAGAACGCGGCCGACAAGACATCGATTCGGCAAGGCCCTGAGTCTCGTTACAAAGAGCACATCGAGCTCGGCTTTTGGGGTGGTATGAACGATTTCCGCATGATGGATTCAGGCTTCGGGCCGTTCGCATTGGAGAAACTCTGCCGAGGCACGAGCGGCCGATACATCGCGATCCGTCCGCCGACCAGCGGTTACTCGTTCGCTGGAGCCACGGTCAGCGAATGGCCCTCCTCTGGCGTTTGGCAACCAGATCCGGATGTGATGCAGAAGTACGCACCTGAGTATACGAGCGAAGCGGACTATCAAAAGCTGCTCCAAGGAAATGCAGCATGCCTGGCCCTGCACGAGGCGGCCAAGGTATCAGCTGTTGAGTTTACCCAGTTGCCACAAGTGACTTTCGTGAAGACGGACGAAGCCCAATTGGCCAATGACGTAGCCCGAGCTCAGCAACTGGCAGCCAAGTTGGAACCGGGCGTCAATCGCTTGTACGATGCCATCGAGAAGGGTGAATCGGGCCGCGACAAGTTGACGTCGCCGCGTTGGCAAGCTGCGTATGATGTCGCCATGGGGCGAGCCGCTGCTGCCAAGTCGCGAGTCGACGGCTACAACGCGATGCTGGCCGAACTGAAGCGAGGCAAGAATTTTGAAGACGCATCTCACCGCACTTGGGAGCTGACCACCGCCGAAACTACCGATGCCACAAGCGCGTTGAAGAAGCTGGGTGAGAAGGCCAAGATGTATCTGGAACGCGTCGTCAAGGAACATCCTGGAACTCCGTGGGCCAAGCTGGCCGAACGCGAGTTGCAAACGCCATTCGGCTGGAAGTGGACGGAGCGGTAGCTCCGAAACTGCAACTAACCGAGCCTTCCTCTACCTCGACCCATCGACAATGACATGCCAATCCAATGGTTTCCCGGCCACATGCATAAGGCTCGGCTTGAAATCCAAGCGGCGCTTCCCAAGATCGATGTGGTCATCGAAGTACTCGACGCGCGGATTCCGTATTCCAGCGAGAATCCCATGTTGGCAGAACTTTTGGGCACCACGCCCTGCTTAAAGGTGTTGGCGAAAAGCGACCTTGCGGATGAAGCACAGACCAAAGCTTGGCAAGACTACCTGGAGAGCGCGGCGAGCGTCCGTGTCCTCGCGGTGACCAAAGAAGACGTCCCGACGATTCGACGCTTAACAGCGGTTGCTGCCGACATGGTCCCGCACTGCAAAGGTAAGACAGTTCGCGCCATGATTGTGGGTATTCCGAACGTCGGGAAATCGACGCTCATCAATTGTTTGGCCGGCAAGAAGATCGCGACCACGGGGAACACGCCGGCGGTTACCAAACGACAACAGCGGATCAGCGTGGGCGACGACATCGCGCTGCTGGACACTCCGGGAGTCCTCTGGCCGAACGTTCAGAACGTCAACAGCGGATATCGCCTGGCGTTACTCGGTTCCATCAAAGAGACAGCGATGGACTATGCCGAAGTCGGATTCTTTGGGGCACGCGCCATGTTGGAGCAATATCCCGAACGACTCGTCGAGCGTTACGGTTTGGAGTCGCTTCCCACAACGGACCTGGAATTGATCGAAGCGATCGGACGACGCCGAGGCTGTCTCGGCAGAAGCGGCGTGGTCGACATCGATCGCGCCAGCCGGATTCTGGTCACGGAAGTTCGCTCCGGCGGACTCGGTCGTGTGACTCTCGAATCGCCTGCCATGATGGAGCAAGAGAAATCTCAGACGGCCGCAGCGGTCGCCGAAAAGGCAGAGCGGTCCCAGCAGCGAGACGCGAAACGCAAACAGCAGTTTCGCGATAAGCAACAAGCCAAGCGGAAGTCTCGCGAGATGGAGTGAGGTTCCATCACGCACGAATGATGGGATCTGGTTTCGGTTCAAGCAGCCATACGCCGCCTCGCTGGACGCTTTCGATGACAGACTGCAGAGACATTTTGTTGTTCTGTTGCGTCACCACATCATGATAGAAGACATCGCTGGAAATCTTCACCCGGCGAAGCCGGATGACCAGATCAGCGTCGACGAAGTAATAAAGGCGATTCTTGGGCAGTGGCGGTTGAAACGTGACGGTGACTTGTTTGGGCTCCACGGTCGCGACGTCAACTGTCAATTCGGCCTCCACATCGAAGAACTGTTTCACGATCGTCGCGTGCTGACTGGCAACTGCCGTGCTGAATGCCTCCAGGAATCCGCCAGGCAACGCGAGTGTTTCCCGTTCCGTGGAAACCGGCGATGCCGATTGTAAAGATTGTTGTTTAGCGGCCAGCTCTCGTTTTCTTTCCAGCGTGAGGTGAATATCTAACGCCTCGACGAGCCTGCGGAATTGATTCTCGGCCGGCGTAATGCGAGAAGTGATGGGGCTGTGATAGCCTTTTTTTTGTTGCAGCTCACGCATGGCTCTGCGGCGTGCAGAATCATCCTCACTTTGCCGAACACGACGTTCCCATTCAGCTTTTTTTCGATCGAAACCAGTCTGAGCCTGCCTGATGTGCTTCGTTGCTTCTTCGGCGGCACCCTGGGAAAACAGTCGGCCAGCCGCGTGAACGAGCGCACGCTCGTCCGACAACGCAATCGACTCCATTCGCAAGGTCCCCGAGTTGGCCATGGTGACCCACACCTTGAGGTGAATGCTCTGAATTGCTGACGTCAGATTCATGAACGCGCCTTCGTCGACCTGTAAGGCGTTCACGGACGTCTCGACGGGCGTTTGCTTCTCGGATTCGTCAGCGCGAAGGCTGCGGTTCGGATCGGACTCAGTCAAAGCGAAAACTCCCAAGCCCGACCGAAGGAGACGTTCGAGACAGCTAGGAATCGATTCGACCGCAGGTCGGGCCAGCCCGCAGGACAGGTATTAGCCGGGCACAATGGCGTTGTGATAGATCTCCTGCACATCCTCGCAGTCATTCAGCAAGTTGATGAACTTTTCGAACAGCGGCACATCGTCCGGGCTGATGTTCTTGGTGGCCTGTGGGACGAAGGAGATCTCTTGGACTTCCAGCTCGATTTTCGGAAACGCTTCCAACAGCGCCGTCTTGGCTTTGTAAAACTCGGCGGCTGGCGCGAACAAAGTCACTTGGCCATTCTTACATTCGACGTCGTCGACATCAACGTCTGCCTCCAGCATGGCTTCCAACACCTGCTCC
>CAUJKL010000739.1 GCA_963204995.1 Planctomycetota bacterium
AAACTAGACAACCCACTCGATCCAAGGTAGAGAAAGGAGTCGCTCGCCGGGCGCGATCTTCCCGAGTACGACACTCAAAAAAAACACCGCATCCAAAAACGTAGGACACTCTAAGTTGACATTACTTCAGCGGTCTCCTTCGGGCTGGGCTAGGCAAATTGCTGGGCCTTTGGCCCGGCGCAACACGAAGAACGCAACTTCAAAAAGCGTCGGCGAGGACGAAGCTGTAGTTAGTTAAAAGGGGCATCCTACAACCAATGCATTTGTCTCACTTCCGCCATCGACGTAATGCCATCGGCGACCTTCTTCAACCCGTCGGCGGTGAGGCTGAGCGTTCCCGTCGAACGGAGCAGCTGCCGTAGTTCTTCTTCACTAACGCCGCGCGAGACCGCCGCGGCAAGATCCAGATTGGTGACGGCCGCTTCGAATACGCCAGTGCGGCCAACATAGCCTCGTTGCCGGCAATGTTCGCATCCCACAGGTTCAAACAACGCTTCCGGCGGGGCGATGCCGTGCTGTTGAAATAACTCGCGATCGCGGTCGTCGATCGGATGAGAGCAACGGCAGCGTTCGCACAGTCGCCGCACGAGCCGTTGACTGATGACGCCGGTCACGTTGGCGGACAGCGACCAATTCGAGATGCCCAGATCGCGCAGCGCGGTGAGGCTGCCTGCGACATCGCGCGTGTGCAACGTGCTCAAGACATATTTGCCCGAACTCGACGCCCGCATGGCCGTCTCGGCGGTTTCGGCGTCGCGAATCTCACCGACGAAGACCACGTCGGGGTCCATCCGCAACATCGTCCGCAGTCCTTGGGCCATGGTGAAGCCATGCTGTTGATCGACGCTCAACTGACGCAGGAACGGTGCCGTGAATTCCACCGGATCCTCGATCGTAGCCACGTTCAGATGGGGCCGTTCATGTTCCAGTTCGCGGAGCATGGCGTACACCGTCGTCGTTTTTCCCGCGCCGGTCGGGCCGGTCACCAGGACCATTCCTTCGCCACGCTGAAGTATCTCCAAAATCGCGGCGCGTGGCGAAGCCGACAATCCCAAATTGTCTAGCGTTCGGCGCATCGAATCGTTGGACAGCAGACGCAAGCAGACCGCTTCCCCCCCCGCGACCGGCGACGTGGTGAGACGTGCCTGGCAGTCCCAGCCTCGCGCCGGCAGTCGCAGCCGGCCTTCATGGGGATGAAACGGATCGGCGATGTCTTGCTGAGCGAGGATCTTAAACTGATGTATGAGATGATTGGCGACGTCGGTATCCAGTTGGCAGTACACCTCCAACCTTCCGTCGATACGCATCCGTACTTCGTAATCGCCGTCGCCGGACGGATCGATGTGGACATCGGTGGCTCGCAGCGCCAAGGCGCGTTGGAGCAGATCGAGCGCTGGCGAGTTGGTTCCTGGCGGTCGTTCGACGACGGAGATGGTGGCGTCGGCATGCGCGTCCAATGACACGCCCTTGGCATCCAACGGCACGATTAGCAAAAGACAAGGAGGCGCACTGAGCAAATGAGTCGCGAGGTCGCTTGAGAGGATGTTCGCCAAGCCGTTCCGATGACGTTTCCCGACAACTAACAGATCGATTTCCCGTTCATGAACATACTCGGCGACCCGTTTGGCAAGTGATCCGTGCCGTACTTCGCAGCGAACCGTCAACGCCATCATCGTTTCAGGCGGCAACAGGCTTTCGAGCTTCTCGCGAACGTGCAGCGCGGCGTCTTCCGGATCGTGCTCGTTTCTCTCGAGGACGTGCAAAAGATGCAACTCGGCACCATGCTTGGCTGCCAACTCGCTCCCGGACTCGATGACTCTAGCCGCCTCCGCGCGAAGACTACAGGCTGCCAGCACCCTGGTGAATGAATTCATGTTGATCTCCGGATCGAGTCTTTACGATCAAGCTCCACTTGGTGTTGCATCTGCCGAGGATGTCGGCCGTGTCTACTCTGGTTCCATGGCGTCGATTTTGATCGCGGTCAGCCGATTCGATTCCTTCGCGAACAACAATGAAGTGGTCCAATCACCCGCTGAAGCAAACGGTGTGCCATGCCCACTGGACAGACACAAAACGGCACGCGATGTGCTTCTCGTCGAGGTAGATAAAACGTAATCAACGAAAGATGGAGGACGGAACGATGTATCAATTGCACAACGTAATTGTCGGAGCTGGGTCGCTTGGTCTCGTGGTGCTGCTAACTTGTCATACCTCGAAACTGCCCTCGCCGACCTCGGTCGCGACCAACCATGTCGCACACACATTCCAGCTGGTCACATACCATCCAACAGGTCCGGTCATTCAGGCGTGGCATCCTTCGGTGTTTGACCGCATGCGCCAGCAGCCGCGAAAGGACTCGACAAATCCAGTGCGGTTTCAACGCGCCATGCTGAACGACAACGGGGACGTCGTGATCGACCAGTTGGTTCGTGATGATTGGCGTCAGCAGACCTCGACCCCAGAGCCGCGAACAACGTGGGCTCCGTTTGAGCGGTCAAGAGTTGAACAGCAGCTCTTCCACCAAACGTCCAGAATCTGAACAGCCCATGGCGAACGAAGGTGAGCGTTCGATTCGTCGCCGAAATCACCAGAAGTTAGAAGGATGAAGTGAAAGGACGAATTCATGCAACGTTGGACGTATTCCTTCGGTTTCGCGGCGTTCAGTACGGTCCGGCAAAAGCACGTGCGGGCACCGCCGGAGATTGCGCTTTGCTAATTCCTCAACGTAAACTCTGAATTCAAACCAAAGGTGATGATTACCATGTACACTTGGACCCACAACACGTTTCTGAAAGCAGCGATGATGGCCGTGCCGTTTCTGGTGGTCGCGGCAGTATCCACAGCCCAAGCCGCGGTCGCGGACACCGAGGCGAACTACTATGTCAAGGAAGCCTTGCGGGGCGATGACCGCGTTGATGCGGCGGAGGTAACGGCCACCACCAAGGACGGGATCGTCACACTCACCGGTTCCGTCGCCAATCTGGCCGCAAAGAAATACGCCGTCGATGAGGCCAAGAAGATCAACGGCGTGCTGGGCGTCATTGACGAGATCACCGTCTCGCCCTCGTATCAATTGGACTCGGACATCGGCGATGCCGTCCGTCGGCGAATCCTCAATAGTCCGACCGTCGTGTCGCAAAACCTTCATGTCACGACGAAAGACGGCGTCGTGACACTGTCGGGCACCGTAGATAGTTATGCAGAGCGCTATCAGGCGGAATTGCTGGCCAGCGAGGTTCACGGCGTCAAGGAAGTCAAGAACAGTATCTTCACGAAATGGGAGAGTTCCCGTAGCGACCAGGAAATCAAGAACGATGTCCTCGCCGCGTTGGAACGCGACGTGTATCTAAGCGGTCTGCCAATCACGGC
>CAUJKL010000740.1 GCA_963204995.1 Planctomycetota bacterium
TTCGGGTTTCGCACTTTTTTTGGACTGCGGTGACTTGTCACCGCTTTGCTCTCCAGTGCGAAGCACTTTTTCAGCATCACCGCAACTTACCTAGGATTGCGAATAATTGGCTCCAAGTCGAAAAATACCAAAGCGGCGATGAATCGCCGCACTCCAAAAAGTGCAAAACTCGAACTAAGCCTTCGGCGGCTTTCGGGCTGACAACCAGTCCGTATGGAAGCTACCCTCGCGGTCGGTTCGTTGGTACGTGTGTGCTCCGAAATAGTCTCGCTGTGCTTGCAGCAGATTCGCCGGAAGCGAAGCACGTCGGAAGCTGTCGTAGTAGCCGAGCGCCGTGCTGAATGCGGGCACGGGCAAACCCATTTGCGTTGCCACCGTGACCGCGCGTCGCCACGAGAACTGAGCCCGATGCACCGCTTGCGTAAAGTAGGGTGCGAGCAACAAGTTTTCCAAGTTCGGATCCTCGCGGAACGCTTCCGTAATGCGATCGAGGAACTGAGCCCGAATAATACATCCACCGCGCCACAGCGACGCGCACAGACCGTAGTCGAGCGGCCAATCGTGTTCGGCGGCAGCGGCCTGTAATTGCACGAAGCCTTGTGCGTAGCTGCAAATCTTCGAAGCGTATAACGCCAATCGCACGGCCTCGACGAACTCTTTCTTCATCTTCGGATCAGCAGCCATTCGCATGGCTTCGCTGAGTTCGCCGTCAAAGTCCAATGTCTCCGCGTCGCTGGGCACGCGATCCATCGGGCCTCGGAGAACCGTACTCGCTTTGACGCGGGATGACTTCTGAGCCGAGAGACCACGTGCGTACACCGCCGCCGTGACCAGCGTGCTCGGTACGCCAAGGTCCAGCGCGAGTTGGCTCATCCACTTACCAGTACCCTTGGCACCGGCGACATCGAGAATCTTGTCGACCAAATAACCGTCGTCGAGATCATCTTTCACGCTGAAAATGTCGCGCGAGATCTCGATCAAATAGCTCTGCAACTCGCCGCGATTCCAATCGTCGAACACATCGTAGAGTTCGTCATTGCTCAGCCCGAGAGCCTCTTGCAGCACGAGGTAGGCTTCGCAGATTAACTGCATGTCGCCGTACTCGATGCCGTTGTGAACCATCTTCACGTAATGTCCCGCGCCGCGTGGCCCCACCCACTCGCAGCAAGGAATATCGTTGTTAGGGCCGACTTTCGCGGAGATTGCCTGGAAGATCGGCTTGATGTGTTCCCAAGCTGCCTTGCTGCCGCCCGGCATCAAGCTGGGGCCTTTCAGTGCTCCCTCTTCGCCACCGGAGACACCGGAGCCAACGAACAAGAAACCTTTCTCTTCGACATAACGAGTGCGGCGTTCTGTATCGGCGAAGTGCGTGTTGCCGCCGTCGATGATGATGTCACCGGGCTCGAGCAACGGCAGCAGCTGTTCGATCAGGGCATCCACCGCTGGTCCGGCCTTGACGAGCATCATCACCTTGCGAGGGCGTGCCAAGTTCTTGACCAGATCTTCCACGCTGTGACAGCCAACAAAGTGTTTGCCTGCCGCACGACCGCTGATGAATTCGTCGACTTTCTCCGTGGTTCGATTGAACACGGCGACCTTATAGCCACGGCTTTCGACATTCAACGCCAGATTCTCGCCCATCACGGCGAGTCCAATCAAACCAAAGTCACACAGATGGTTCATGCCTCTTGTACCTCTCGGCTGGTTATTGGCAGCATTTTTTCAATCGATCGTAATACGTTTAGCGTTGAATACGTGCGGACCCGCCTTTGGCAAAGGCTCGCACTTGGTCCAACGTCGCCATCGTAGTGTCGCCGGGGAAGGTGGTGAGCAGCGCACCGTGCGCCCAACCCAATCTAACTGCGTCCTCGGCCGACGCACCGCTGAGCAGACCGTAGAAGAACCCGGCGGCAAACCCGTCGCCGCCGCCAACACGATCCAAAACATTCAACTCGCAGGTGGGAGCGACATGCGTTTTGCCATTGACCCAGGCCACCGCACTCCAACTGTGGTTGTTCGTCGAATGGACTTCACGGAGCGTGGTCGCGACGACTTTTACGTGAGGCAACTTCTCGGTCACCTTGTCGATCATGCCGAAGAAGGTTGTCGGGTCGAGCTTGGATTCGGAAGCGACCTCTGGGCCCGGAACCCCTAGGCCCTTTTGCAGATCCTCTTCGTTGCCGACGATCACATCGACATGGGCCATGATGCGGCCGATCGTATCCTGTGCCGTTTCCAAGCCACCCGAAATGGCCCACAACTTCTCGCGGAAGTTCAGATCAAACGAGACGATCGCGCCGGCCGCTTTTGCGGCTTTCATTCCTTCGATGATGACTTCTGGTGTGGTTGGCGAGAGCGCGGAGAAAATGCCTCCACTGTGGAACCAGCGGACGCCACCAGCAAATACCTCGTCCCACTTGATGTCACCCGGCTTTAGCTGTGCCGCAGCTTCGTTGGATCGGTTGTAGAACACCACCGGAGCTCGCACACCATGCCCGCGATCGCTGAACACGGTTGCCATATTCGGACCGTTGACGCCATTGTGCTTGAAATGCTTGTAGAACGACTTCACACCCATCGCTCGCACGCGTTCGTTGATGAGCGCACCGATCGGATAGTCCACCATCGCCGCCGCGATACCGGTCTTCAGGCCGAAGCAATCCGCCAGATTCGCCGCGACATTGAACTCGCCGCCACTGACATGGATTTGGCACTCAGTCGCTTTGTGGAAGGGGATGATGCCGGGATCGAGTCGGTGGACCAACGCGCCGAGCGCCACAAAATCCAAGGCACCTTGTTTTGAAATGTCGAGGCCGATAGCAGAATTCGTCATAAGGCTGTCTATTGCGAGTGATGGGACCGGATAATGGAGCTTCGGAAAGCTCAGACACCAGGGCAGCGACCGACAATCCTGCGATATGCCACCCACTACGAAGTAGAGGATTTTACTAGTCACTTCGTAGTTTCGCAATGAGCGGCAACAAGCATCATCGCGTGAGTTTCAATTCGAATCGAGCCGCGTAGGCTGGGTTGCAACCCAGCTTGGTTCGTCTTGTGCTGGGGCACTGCTCGATATCATCGGGTTTCACTTGCCGTGTAGGGGCCGACGGGAGGTGCTTGGCGACGCACGACATCCATGATGGCTTGATAGATGTACGGATTGTTCTGGGGTGATCTCTGATTCTCTTCAGACCAGTCTTTGTACCCCAGTTCTTCTTTCGCTACGTCATCCGTCTTGCCGAGCGCGATCAAGATATCCCGCATTAACGGTGCGCCGTTCAATGTGTAATCGCGAAGCACCGGAGTGTCGTCCGAGTATTTCAGATTCCGGAGTGCGTCTGGAACTTGAGTCCTCGGGATTAGGCCCCGGCGATCCGCTCGCAGTGCCAGTGGATTCCACAGAACAAATTCGGCGTCGTAGCTCTTTCCAAACAGCAGCGACAAGTTCTCATCACTTTGTGGCCATGGCCCGCGTTCCGAGTACTTTACATCGCCAACTCCATCGGGATTCAGCGCGTGCTCGGACCAACGGGCCATCCCTTCGAGATACCAAGGGTTTTTGAAGTACGTCGT
>CAUJKL010000741.1 GCA_963204995.1 Planctomycetota bacterium
TGTTCACTCGAAATCCTCCTTGTTGGTTTGTGAAACACTGGTGTGTAAACAAAAACACGCACCAAGAACAGGGGGATTTCGAGTTTTTTTCATTCAGCCCGTGAAAGGGCCTTTAAGAGTTCGCTTGATCTGGGACTAGGCGGACGGCTTAATACGCGGCGGAAGACTTCTCTCACCGAATGCTCGTCGACGGCATCGTGAGTCGCCAACACGCTGCCGGCAAGTCGCTGGGCTGCATCGAGCGAAAACGTTGAGTTCAAAAGTAGTAACGATTGAGGCGCGGTCGTTGATCGACTGCGCTGCGAGCAAGTGGCATTTGCATCCGGACGATCAAACACTTCGAAGATCGGATATCGCAGATTGCGGCGGGCAAACAAATAAATGCTGCGCCGGTAATGATCGACCTCCCGGCCGCTGGCTTTCCATTGATTCTTGCGCAAACTCTTTACCAGTTCATCTGGCAGAGGAGGCATGACGCCTGGACCGTGTATCTCCGCATTGAGTGTGTCTGAAGCGGCAAACATCGCATCGCGAATCGACTCGCCAGATAAACGACGTCGCGGAAAGCGGGACAGCCAGAGATTGCTGGGATCACGAGCAAGGTAGCCGGATTCGTCAGAACTCGGAGGTGTGCGAGGCTCGTCCGAAGCCTCACGACTTCGGTTACCACCTGCTTGCCGATAGGTCGCCGAGGTGACGATTAAACGATGAAGCCGTTTCAGGCTCCAACCGGATTCCACCAATTCGCTCGCCAGCCAATCGAGCAATTCCGGATGCGTTGGCTCGTCGCCGACAATCCCGAAGTCGCTGGGAGTGTGCGACAAGCCGTTGCCGAAGTGATATTGCCACACGCGATTCGCCATCACGCGCGCGGTGAGAGGATTCTCGGCGGCAGTCAGCCAACTGGCAAACGCGACGCGGCGGCCTGCCGCCGTGTTCCCTTGCGATAGAATCGGTGCTTCGTTCGACAGGTCAGCGATTCGGGGCACAGCGGCATGAACTTCCGGTCCCGGACGTTGCCAATCACCTCGCAGCATGAGATGACTGACCGGCACATAGCCCATCTTAAGCTTCAGGACACTGAGCGACTCGTCCTTTTTCACCTGCAACGCCGGCTCGAAGATGGCTCGCATCCGATAGAAATCTGCTTGGCTGAGTGGATCGTACTTGTGATCGTGGCACTGGGCACAACCAACTTGCAAGCCGAGCAACACACCGCCAACCGTCGCTGTCAGTTCGTTGAGCACATTGTGCCGGCGCTCGTCTTGCGAATTGATATCCGGCATGTCGGGGCCGGCCAGGCAGAAGGAAGTTGCGGAGGCGTGCTGCTCGTCGTTAGGTGCAACTTCGTCAGCGGCCAGTTGAAGCGTGATGAATCGATCGTAGGGCATGTCGGCGTTTAAAGCGTCGATCACCCAATCTCGATACTTCCAGGCGTCTTCACGCACTTTGTCATGCTCGAAGCCGTCCGTTTCGGCGAATCTGGCGAGATCGAGCCAGTGCTGCGCCCAATGTTCGCCGTAATGATGCGATGTGAGAAGCTGCTCGACCAAATGTTCGTAAGCGTCGGGTCGTCGATCTGCGACGAACGCATCGACGGCATCAAGCGAAGGCGGCAGTCCAAGCAAATCAAAGTAAAGACGTCGGATCAGCGTAACACGGTCCGCCTCCGCTTGCGGCGTGATTTGTTTCGCGTCGAGCTTTTCCAGAACGAAGTCATCGATCGAGTTCCTCACCCAATCGTTCGCTCGAATCATGGGGAGACCGGGACGCTCGAGTGCCCGAAACGACCAGTGGTCGCGGTCATTGTCTGTGATCGCCGCTTCAGTCTCTAGTTTCTCGTTGCTCCACGTACTCGTGCCACAAAGAAGTACGATCGATGCCACGACCATGATCGAGCGAAAGGACACTGCCCTCTCGACACTCTCTGCGGTAACCCGGAGCAAAATCGTGTTCAACTTAGTACCGCCTGCACAACATGAGCTTCGCTGGGCCCCGTCAGTCGCTCTTCGAGTCCGTGATGCAAGACGCTGAGATACTCGTGGTCGATGCCCATGAGATGCAGAACTGTGGCGTGGAAGTCGCGGACGTGGACTTTGTCTTCGGCAGCTCGCAGACCGATTGCGTCTGTGGCACCGTATGAGCGCCCGCCCCGGATTCCGGCTCCCGCCAGCCAGTAACTGTATCCCCACGGATTATGATCACGTCCCGTGCCTTGCTCGCTCATCGGCATCCGACCGAACTCGCCACCCCAGATCACCAGCGTATCGTCCAGCAAACCTCGTTGACGCAAATCTTTCAGCAACCCCGCAATCGGCTTGTCGGTTTGGGCACAAAGGTCCGTGTGATTATCTTCCACATCATCGTGTGCATCCCAGCCAACGGTGCCGCCTGAATACAGCTGGACGAAACGAACTCCGCTCTCGAGCATCCGCCGCGCCAACAAACAGCGTTGACCGAACTCGTCGGTCTTTGGATTATCGAGCCCGTACAGCGCGTGGGTTTGCGGCGTCTCGTGGCTGATGTCGACCAGTTCAGGAGCTTCGGCTTGCATGCGGAAAGCCAATTCGTAGGCCGACACGCGGGCGGCGAGTTCGTCGTCGCCGGCACGCTGCTGCACGTGGTCACGGTTCATTCGCTGAACAAGGTCGAGAATGTTGCGTTGTTGCCCGGCAGTAATCTGTTCCTGGGGACGCAAATCCAGAATCGGTGCTGCACCGGGGCGCATCGTCACGCCTTGATAGGTCGCTGGCAGGAAGCCGCTGCCCCAAGCTGGCGGCCCGCCTTTCAAGCCGCCACCGGGATCGGGCAAGACGACGAAGGCAGGCATGTTTTGATTCTCGCTGCCAAGTCCATAGGCGACCCAACTGCCGACACTCGGCTTGCCCATCAAGATGCTGCCCGTATTCATCTGGTAGACAGACTGCGGGTGATTCACACTGTCGCCATGCATGCTGCGAATCACAAACAAGTCGTCGGCACATTCGGCGATGTGGGGCAGGAAGTCGCTGATCTCAATTCCAGAATCGCCCCGAGGCTGAAATGGTTTGATTGGGCCGAGCAGCGGATTTTTTGCGACATCGCGGCGAGTCATCACTTGGCCGAAGCTTTCCGGCAGTGGTTTGCCGGCGAATTTTGCGAGATCGGGCTTGGGATCAAACAAGTCGACTTGACTGGGGCCGCCGTGCATAAACAGCCAGATCACTCGCTTGGCGCGCGGTGCGAAGTTCGGCTCACGTGGAGCGAGTGGATTCGTGGCGGCTTGAGCCCGCTCGTCGGCGACCAAGCCAGCTAAGGCCAGTATCCCAGCGCCGCCGCCGACACTGCGGAGGAAACTTCGTCGCGACGGTTGGAAAACGCGAGACATTGCGGCAACTCACGAGGCGAGAGGGAGGTGGAGTTGAACGATGTCGATTATAGCGTGAATGACTGGTGATTCGCTACACGGAGCGGCGTAGGCTGGGTCGCGACCCAGCCTACGTGCTGCGTACTGCCTCAAGAAAAGCACAAAGCCGGACCTTGCGATCCGGCTCTGCGTCAGCGAGCTGCGTTGCTGATTGATTTACATGAAGTTGCAGTCCATCCCGAGCCGCATCTTCAGTTCGTCGAACTGTTGATAGTAGGTATCGCTCGATGAGTGAACGTGCTCGGCTTCGGTAATGAATTTGATGCCGTCGCGGCAGCGAACACCATAAGATTCGAGAATTCGCTCGAACTCGTCCAGCGGGTTGCCGTAGACGATCAACAGCTTATGCTCGTCGAACTGCACTTCTTGCGGGATGCCGGGGTTCAGGACAGCGATGCCTGTGCAGCCGTCATTGACCAGCAAATCCTCGTAGTCGTACAACGTACTCTTCAGCACCGGCACATCAATGTGCTCGCGGTACAGGTCCGTGTGTCCGCCGCTATCACGGCTGTGGCTGGTCTCCAATACAACGTCGACTTCGACGCCTAGCGGATCGATCAGTTCCATAAAGATCTCGAACAGAATCTCGTTCGAGGCGGCCGCCATAATCACCGGCACATTGCTCTTCGCTTCTTCGTCGTGATAGACGTCGTGGCGATAGCCTTGTTCGGGAATGACTTGCAGGTCGTAAGAGGGCCGAACGGCATCGGTCAAACGAAACTTGCCGTAACGCTGAACGCCGAGATGGGCTTCCAGTTCGTCTTCGGACAGCCGTTCGAAGCTGCTGTTGTTCGACGTTTGGCCGGGGCCACGTTTGGTGGTCGCGGCTTCGCCCTCTTCGTGAAACACATTTTGAAAGAAATTTTTTAGGAAACCCATCTTCGTCCTCGGTGTCTGGAACGGCGAGCGGTGTCAGGGGGACGGCTTGCCCGTGCTGGGGATGCTTGTTACTCAAATCGTAGGTTACGCTTTCGGCCGCTTGGCACAGGCTTTTATCCAGGAAGCGAATTGGCTTTGTGCCAAGTCCCGTTTCCGTTGACATAATCGCTACAAAGCGATCAGCCAGCCCTGCTGTCACGCGATCCATGAACGCCATCCCTTGCACGGTCCATTGTGGTCCAACCAAGCTCGCCAGCCGATTGCTCTGCCGGACGAAGTGACCTGTTACATGGGAAGTCTAGCACTCGACTAATCGCGGGACGGGAGAGTTTGCCCCGAACCGACCAGAATTTCGCGACGGCAGTTTGCCGAATCGTTAGATCGGGAAAGGTCAAACGATGAGTTTGGTATATATTACGCACATGGAATCGTGAATCGTTTGTTCAAGAATTCAAGGAAGGATGCAGTTGTGCAATTGAATAATGCCCATGGCGATTTTCCGTCGTCCCTTCGGGACCAAGAGTTCGCAACTTCCACACTTGCGAGCCCAAAGGCAAGTAATCTTGTATTGAGCTCCCTGTCACTGCTGACGGTGCTGCTGCTATTTGCGAGTGGATGCGGTGAGCCAGCACTGCCAGTAAGCCCACCTGCCGCTAGACCGGCGGAGCAGGCGACGGCTCCGGCTTCGCCGGCAACGACATCGATCGCGCCACAAAAAAAACTCATCCGCGAGTCGTGGGAGATTGTCTTGGTCGGCGGCTCCAAAGTCGGTTACTCGCACTTTGAAGAGTTCGAGACACGACTGGGCGAGCAGCCCGCGCGTGAATTGGTCAGTAGCAACGAAATGTCCATGCAGCGATTCGGCCAGACCATCGAGCAGAGTATTGAAGCAACGAGCATCGAGTCACTCGACGGGCAAGTTCTACGGTTTGGTACGAAGATGCTGACCGGCCCGTCCGAACTGACGATTCAAGGTGAGTATCGCGACGGCAAGATGTGGATCGAAACCGGAACGCTCGGTAAGACGCAAAAGTCGACGTTGGACTGGAAGCCCGAATGGGGTGGTTTCTTCGCCGACCAACAGTCGATAAATCAGAAACCGATGAAACCCGGCGAGACGCGATCGCTCATCGCGCTCGTGCCTGGTACGGCTCAGACCGGTGAGATCAAGATTGCGGCCAAGCAGAATGAATCGGTGAAACTACTCGACGGCGAGCAAGACTTGCTACACATCGAAAGCTACCTAAGCATCGCCGGCACGAAGATTATGTCAATCATGTGGACCGACGAATCGGGCGACGTCTTGAAGATGTCGATTCCCGGCTTGAATCACGAGACGTACAGAACGACTAAGGAAATCGCGTTGGGGCCGGGCGCGGAGGTTGATTTTGACCTGGGACAGCAAACCGTCGTCAAGCTGGCAAAGCCGTTGCCTTCGCCTCACACGACCAAGCAAGTTGTCTATCGCATCCGGCTAAAGGATGGTTCGCCCGTTGAAACATTTTCCAATTGCAGGTCGCAGACGGTCAAACAACTCGATGAACACACGGCAGAGATTACCGTGCGGGCGATCCGCCCCACCAGTGACAACGTCGCGGCAAGCGACTCTGGCGAGCCAACCGAAGCCGATCGGCAACCGAACAATCTCATTCAAAGTGACGACGGCGCGATTGTCAGTCTCGCAGAACGTATGGCGGAAGGGAAAACTGATCCGTGGGAGTTGGCCAAGACGTTCGAGGCAGGGGTGCGAAGCTATGTCCATACCAAGAACTTCTCGCAAGCGATCAGTTCCGCATCCGATGTGGTCCGCTCTCAGGAAGGCGATTGCACGGAGCACGCAGTCTTGCTCGCGGCCCTCTGCCGGGCCAAGGGCATTCCGGCCCGAGTCGCAATCGGGCTGGTCTACTACGCTCCAGTTCAAGGCTTTGCCTATCACATGTGGAACGAAGTCTGGATCGACAACGGCTGGATACCGATCGATAGCACGCTGGGACTTGGCGGCATCGGAGCCGCCCATTTGAAGATCACCGATTCGGATCTCAATTCCGCGAGTCCCATCAGCGCGTTACTGCCCGTTGTCGAAGTGATCGGGCAGTTGGAGGTCGAGGTCATAAACATCGAATAATCGGCAACGCACTCCTATATTATTTTCCTACCCCCAATCTTCCTACCTTCTACCTTTCTCATGCAAAGTGAGAGCAGGTCGGAATATTAGGGGTAGGAAGAAGGGTTACCGCCGCCGTGCGGTTTCACACGATGATAGCGCAAGCGACTGTCAAATCAATGAGTTAGGTCGACACACTGCGACTTGGATTCCGTTTCTCAGTCGGCTAAGATATTTGTCGGCAGCACGAATACCCATCAGAAATCCGGACCCCTGAAACTTCCACTCATCTAGTGGCTGTTGCCAACAAGTGTTTCAGTGCGGTTCGGCATCTAGTCTTTTCTTCGAGGTGGAGTTTTACGATGGCTGAGCAAAATCCGAATGCGGAACGCAAGGGAACGCGAGTGACATTCTTGGACCAGACGGGTGCCAAGTCGGTCGAAGCCGTGATCGCGGATACGGTGACCGTGAAGCGAATTCTGCCGAACATCATCACCAAGATGAACCTCCCGGTGATGGGCCCCGACGGCCAGCCCATGAGCTATAGCCTCGATCACAAAGAAGGCGGCAAACGACTGCGTGAAGACCAGACGCTGATCGAAGCCGTCGTCAGTGACGGCGACCATTTGATCGTGTATCCCGAGATTGTGGCAGGAGGAGTGGTCGAGGGTTGAGAGACAAGAGCCAGAAAACGTCGCGGAATCGTCCCGCCTCTGGCCCTAAACTCTCCACGCTCGACTCGACGCCCCTCCTTCTCTCAACCCTCAACCCTCAACCCTCAACCCTCAACCCTCAACCCTCAACCTTTTCCCATGCGTGAATCACCTCGAATCCGTCGCTTGCGATCTGACTTCAAAGCTTTAGAGAAGCTGCGCGAGGAAAGTTCGATCCTCGACTTTGAAGTCGCCAACACGACTCACGATGCACCTCCGGAGTCGTATGCGATCACCTTCCGAGGCAGAG
>CAUJKL010000742.1 GCA_963204995.1 Planctomycetota bacterium
CGCCCTGGCGTTCTGGAATTGGTTGCAGAATCCCGATCTCAGTTCCACGTACTTCACGGGGTTGCTGTTAGGATTGACTGAGTTAACCAAGACCACCTGGATCATCTTATTCGGACTGTGGCCGCTGCTGTGGATCCTTCGCGTGTGCCGATCAGCGGGCTGGCGATCGTTCCCGAGTCTACGCCGACAAGGAGCGCTCTTGGCGGTGCTGCTCGTGGTGTCGGTCTTCGTCATCAATCTAGGCTATGGCTTCGAAGGAACATTCACGCGACTCGGAGACTATCGTTTTGTGAGTTCGACGCTGCGTGGACCCGACAGCACGCTTCACGATCGCGGCAACCGCTTCGCCGACACGGCTCTGGGACAAATCCCGGTTCCGCTACCGCGCAATTACGTGCTGGGGATTGATCGACAAAAGTTGGACTTCGAATTAGAAATCAAGTCCTACCTGCGTGGGCAATGGCGAGATAGGGGCTGGTGGTATTACTATGCGTACGGCTTGTTGATCAAGGAGCCAGTCGGGTTCATCGTACTGTTCGGAATCGTGCTTGCGATCAGTACGCGGCGGAGATGGCGATGGGAAGAAGTGTTTTTACTCGCGCCAGCGATTGTCGTATTTGGCTTCGTGAGTTCCCAAACCGGCTTCAATCACCACCTGCGTTACGTCTTGCCGTGCTTTCCGTTTGTGTTCATCTGGATGGGAAACGTTTACGAATGGGCAAATCAACAACGTTGGCGATCGCGATTAGTCCTATTACTTCTTGGATCATCCGTTGCGAGCAGCGTCTGGGTATTTCCCCACAGCCATGCGTACTTCAATTCCTTGGTGGGCGGACCGATCCACGGACACGATCACTTGCTGGACAGCAACATTGATTGGGGGCAAGACATTCTGCTGGTTTCCAATTGGGCGCGGGATCATCCTGACAAGCCTCTCGATAGCATGGCCTACTCGTTGGATTGGTTGATCGATAACGCAGTCTTGGGTCTCCCGGCGGAAGAACCGCCGAAGGGATATCCGGAAGGTCTTGTTGTGACGGACGAAGACCAGGCAAACTTTGGACCGCAACCTGGTCGCTACGCGGTCTTCGTTCGCCCGTTGCGCGAAGCGGATCAGCGATATGCATATTTTCGAGCATTTGAACCGACGGAAATCCTGGGATACACGGTTCACATTTATGAATTGGACGAGGAGGATGTTGCCAATTACTGGAAGGACCGAACTGCCGTAAATACAGACTAGTGCGTTTGACAAGTTACCTAGCGTTCTCGCCGAAGCGAGACGCTGAAGAACCGTTATCATGATTCGAGATCCAGCAACCACGAGACTTCGTTTATGCACGGGCGGATTCACGATCGTGGAGTTGTTGGTCGTCATCTCAATCGTAGCCGTCTTAATGGCGATCATCCTTCCCGCCGTTCAATCGGCCAGGGAGAGTGCCAGGAAGCTGGAATGTGCCAACCATTTGAAACAGATCGGTACGGCGTTTCATTTGCATCATGACGTCTACCGGCACTTCCCCAGTAACGGTTGGGGGTGGGAGTGGGCGGGCGACGCGCGTCGCGGCTTCGACCAACTTCAACCGGGAAGCTGGTGCTTCAACGTGCTACCTTTCTTGGAACAGGACTCTGCCCGCGAATTGGCGAACGAGCCCGTTTCGACAGCCGAGCTCATGCAAACGCCGATCGAAATTCTCTATTGCCCAAGTCGGCGCGGCGCACAGAATTATCGCGTCCGACCGAACGCACCGCTGCTACGAAATTCAGTGCCGGTAAATGAAGCCTCGCGCACAGACTATGCGGTTTGTGCTGGAGACACTATTATTCACACTCCGCCCGGCCCGCCAAGCACGAATCTCGTGGACTTAAATGCTTATGCATGGCCGCCGTTTCAGAAAGCCACGGGCATCTCGTACGTCCGCACTCAGATTCGGATGGCGGCGGTCATGGATGGAACCAGCAACACGGCAATGGTCGGTGAAAAATATCTTGCCAGACAGCACTATCGGTCGGGCGAGTCTTGGGGTGACGATCAACCACCGTTCGTCGGCGACGACGGAGACAACAGACGCTGGACGGACGAGTCGCCCCGTCGTGACGATTCGACGGACGACATTCAACATTTTGGCAGCGCCCATTCCGGTGGATGCCAGTTCGTCCTGTGCGATGGTTCCGTGCGGACGATCGCCTACGAAATTGACGCGACGGTGTTCAGAAACTTCGGAAATCGCCAAGACGGGAATCCGACCGCGATTGGGGAGTAACTCGCCCTGCGGCATCACACTCTTGCGGGCACCGCAATTGCGAACGGAGTCATTTGCCTGACGACGTTGGCTGGCAGACGCGGGACAGTGAATTAGGTGAACGAATCTCGGTCTTGCCGATCATACCGCGATCACTTAGTCTGCTGGCACGCAGTCGATAGCCTCACGGATGGTGACAATGAACGAGCAAGGAACGTGCGAACCGAGTACCAAGGAACGGGACAGGGCACCTGCACTTCAGGACCATGATGACCTGATCGCGGCAGCCGAACACGCGATCGGGCGATCAACCCACTGGTTCACGTCGCAACAACACGCAGATGGCCATTGGTGTGCCGAGTTGGAAGGGGACACGATTCTCGAAAGCGAGTACGTCTTGCTGCTAGCTTGGCTCGGGGAAGAGAAGTCGGAGGTCGCTCGCAAGGCCGCGTGCTATATCCGCTCGAAGCAACAGGCTGACGGGGGGTGGTCACAATTCCCCGGTGGCCAGCTGGATATCAGTGTGAGCGTGAAGGCTTACTTGGCGTTGAAACTGACCGGTCACGATCCCGATGCCGACTACATGCAGCGGGCGCGCGTCGCGATTCGCGATCACGGCGGGGCGGATGCGGTGAACAGTTTTACGCGATTCTACTTTGCGTTGCTGGGGCAGATATCCTTCGAGCAATGCCCAGCAGTTCCGCCAGAAATGGTGTTATTGCCGAATTGGTCACCGGTAAATATCTATCGGATCAGCGCCTGGTCACGAACGATCTTCGTACCGCTTTCCATCGTCTGGGCACATCAGCCCGTACGCCAGATCGATGATCGATGTGGTATTCGCGAACTGTTTCTGCAAGAGCCGTGTAACTGGCCGCCGCTGATGAGTCCGGGCAAGCACTCCGGGTTGGTCGCTGCCGCATGGCGCACGTTTTTTCGAACCGTTGACTCGACGATGAGACTTGCCGAGCGATGGCACATCCGACCACTGCGGCTACGCGCGCTCCAAGCGGCTGAAACATGGATGCTGGAGCGATTCGAAGCGAGCGATGGACTTGGTGCAATCTTCCCGCCGATCGTTTGGAGCGTCGTCGCGCTGCGCTGCTTGGGCTATTCGGTGGACAGCGCCGAGGTGCAGGAGTGCCTTCAGCAATTGAACGCGTTGATTATCGAAGAAGACGACATGATTCGATTGCAACCGTGCAAGTCGCCGATCTGGGACACGGCGATTACGTTGCGGGCGTTGGCGGCGACCGATTCGCCTCCGCCCGACGCGATGACTCGTTGTGTTGATTGGCTGCTATCGAAGGAAGTGCGGCAATCTGGCGACTGGTGCGGCAACGTCAAGGCCGAGCCAGCCGGTTGGTTCTTCGAGTACGAAAACGCGTTCTACCCGGACATTGACGATACGATCATGGTTATGATGGGACTTCGCGAGGCACACGGCGTTTGTGCGATGGGAGCAACGGGGTCGGGAGTCCTTTTCGGCGACAGGAATTCGCAAGGGAAAGAACTAACATCCGAAAAAGACTCCCGACCCCTTTCTCGGCACGCGCCATCTCGCCAGGAGCGAATCGACGCTGCGTGTGACCGCGCTTTGCAATGGATCTTGGCCATGCAGAATCACGACGGCGGTTGGGGAGCGTTCGACAAGGACAACGATCTCGAGTTTCTCTGTCACGTTCCGTTTGCCGATCACAACGCGATGATCGATCCGAGTACGCCCGATATCACGGCCCGAGTTCTCGAAGCGTTGGCACAGTTCGATCTCGCGGTCGGACACTTCGCCGTCGATCGTGCTGTCCGCTACTTGCGTAAGACACAAGAAGCGGACGGCAGCTGGTTTGGTCGCTGGGGGGTCAATTACATCTATGGCACCTGGCAGGTCGTCTCGGGGCTGACACGAATCGGGGTGCCGCGCGAGGATGCGATGATTCAACGCGGAGTGGAATGGTTGCTCGACCATCAACAGCCGTGCGGCGGCTGGGGCGAATCGGCACGCAGCTACGACGACTCTTCGTTAGCAGGGCAGGGGACCGTCACCGCTTCTCAGACCGCTTGGGCGTTGCTCGGATTGATCGATGCTGGTCTCGAAAGTCATCGGGCTGTTCGGCGTGGCATACAGTTTTTGATCGATCAACAGCAAGCGGATGGCACTTGGCATGAGACGGAGTTCACGGGCACCGGCTTCCCTCGCGTTTTCTATCTCCGCTATCACATGTACCCGATGTACTTCCCGTTACTGGCAATCGCTCGCTGGAAGCAAGCGTTTCTTTCTCTTCCCTCCTCACTCACCTCTCCTCCCTAGTTCTCATCATGTCTGTTCCCCTATCACAAATGTGGACCGTTGCGACTTACGTGCTTGGCAAGAAGCTGCGCGGCGTGAGACGTTATCCGTTGGTCTTGATGTTAGAGCCGTTGTTTCGCTGCAACCTTGCGTGTGCCGGGTGCGGCAAGATCCAACATCCGGCGGACGTGTTGCGCGACGAACTCTCGCCCGAGGCATGTTTCAAAGCCGTCGACGAGTGCGAAGCTCCAATCGTTTCGATTCCCGGTGGCGAGCCGTTGATGCACTCACGGATCGCCGAGATCGTGACCGGGTTGGTTGCCAGGAAAAAGTACGTCTATCTGTGTACGAACGCGTTGAAGCTCGAAGCCTCGCTCGATCAATTCGAGCCGTCGAAATACTTAGCTTTCTCCATTCACATGGACGGCCCGCGCGAGGAACACGATCACGCCGTTTGTCGCGACGGGGTGTTCGACGTTGCCGTGCGCGCGATCAGAGCAGCGAAGCAGCGAGGCTTTCGTGTGACGACGAACACGACGCTGTACGCTGGCGTTGATCCGATCCGGATTCGTGGGTTCTTCGATGAGATGATGGATCTCGGCGTCGAGGGGATGATGATTTCTCCCGGTTACAGCTACTCGAAAGCGCCTGACCAAGACCACTTCCTGGCTCGGCAACAAACGATCGGCCTCTTCCGCCAGATCCTGGGCCAGAGCAAACGCCGCTGGCGATTCAACCAAACACCGCTGTTCCTGCAATATCTGCAAGGCAATTTTGATTTGGAATGTACTCCGTGGGGTAATCCAACTTACAACCTCTTTGGATGGCAGAAGCCGTGTTACTTGATCGACGAAGGCTACTGCGAGTCGTTTGACGAGCTGATGTCCACCACCAAGTGGAACGAATACGGCCAGGCCAGCGGCAACGAAAAGTGCCAGGATTGCATGGTGCATTGCGGTTACGAACCGAGCGCCGTCGCGGCAACTTTTGGCACGTGGCGAGGGTTTCTCAAGACCGTGCAATGGCAGTTGAGGATTCCTGGGAGAGCAAGGGAGTTCGGCGGGACGCAGCCGTTCGATACCACGAAGAGCGAGCCGAACGTCTCTCCGGCCCCATCGAGCAATCGACGCGTTCGGCTTCCTGTGCTTAAATAGAAGTTCTCGATCGCCATCGCGGCACCGAGTCGCTTCTGTCACGAGGATGCTGCCTTTATGATGCTTCGATGGGTGGTCAACAATTTGGTTCGGCAAGCCGCACAAGGTCATCTCCGCGACGCGCTGTCGAGCGTGATGCAGGGCGCGCGTGAATCGAGCCAGCCCGATACCAACGAGCCCTTGCCGCCCATCGACGTTGCGGTGGTCTTCGCTTTGAGCGTCGAATCGGGAGGCTTCGTCGACTTGCTGCAAGAACGTATTACAACGCATTGTCACTCCCACACCGAACATCGTGGGCAACTAAACGGAAGACAAGTTCTCGTTGTTGAATCCGGAGTTGGTCAACCTGCGGCGAACAGTGTGACGGCCGACGTGATCGGACTGCACCAACCGAACTGGGTGATCTCGGCGGGCTTCGCCGGCGCGTTGCGGCCCGAACTGCGGCGTGGACACATATTGATGGCAGAAGAAGTCGCCGACGTGACAGGCAATCGGCTCTCGATTGGTCTGACGGTCGATCGAGCGTCGATCGAAGCTTCCCGTTCGCTGCACGTGGGGCGGTTGCTGACTGTCGATCAGTTGATTCGTACTCGCGAGTTGAAAGAGCAACTGGGAGCCGAGCATGCGGCACTGGCCTGCGATATGGAGACACTCGCCGTCGCACAAGCCTGCCAGCAAGCGGGGGCAAAGTTCATGTCGGTTCGCATCATTAGCGATGCAATCGACGACGAGTTACCGAAAGAGATCGAGAGCTTGCTGGGACAAGAATCGCTGGTTGGGAAACTAGGTGCAGCAACCGGAGCTATTTTCAACCGGCCATCTAGTGTGAAAGATATGTGGAAGTTGAAAGAAGACGCGTTGAAAGCCTCCGATCGACTGGCAAAGTTTTTGGTCGGAATGATCGATCAATTGCCTTAGCGCCACCGCGACGAACCAAGGCACTCGTTCTGCATGGAAGTTTTGCAGAAATTTGTTGATATTCTCACACCCAAACGGGTAAACTCACACGCATTCTCTCTTTGGTCATCGTACAGGGGAAATGCCATGGTCCGTCGAGCGGTGCCGAGCGGTTTCACGCTGGTTGAGTTGCTGGTGGTGATTGCCGTGATCGGCATCCTTGTCGCACTGTTACTACCAGCCGTTCAAGCCGCGCGTGAGGCGGCGCGCCGCATGAGTTGCAGCAACAACCTGAAACAGATTGGCCTCGGATTGCATAACTACCATGATACGTATCGCGTGCTGCCTTACGGCTGGGACAATCGTGGTCGGCTGTGGTCGGCGTTGCTACTGCCTTATGTCGAGCAAAGTACGTTGCACGACACGCTCTTGCCGCAAGAATCGGGGCCCGGCAACTGGGATGACGATGGAAGTCCGAACGAGATCGCATGTGGCACGGTCCTTTCCGTGTACCGCTGCCCGACGATGCCGATCGGCCTGCATTTCGTGAACGACGGGATTCCCGAGCGCGTTCCCTGTAGTTATCGAGGTAACGCGGGTACTGAATCGAGTGCCGACGACACCAGCGGCATCATCAATCCGCCCGGTCCCAAATCGCTCGAGATGTTGGACCAGAACGGTATCTTTGCCGCATGCCGGACAATCAAGTTGGCCGACGTCATCGATGGACTCTCGAATACGGTGGCGATTGGTGAGTCGTCGACGGATCCGAACTTTATTAAAGATTCGCAAGCCATGGACCATTGGTACATTGGTTCGCCGCAAGTCGATCCTTGCGCCTGCAACGGCGGAACTGCTGGCACTGAGTTCTCCGAAGCGGTTGGTACGGCAGTGGTCCCGATGAATTTGCGATTTAATAATCCCGCCGCCAGCGGTGTGTTGATGGAGTTGTCGTTCGGCAGCTACCATCCTGGTGGTGCTATGTTCACGTTGTCGGACGGTTCCGTACAGTTCTTCGCCGAAACCATCGACTTTGCGGTGTACCAGGCGTTCTTTACACGCAACGGCGGCGAGCCACGCGGCCCATGATCGCGCTCAACTATACCGATCGCGACTTAATCTGACACGTAGCCGAAGTTGTGGGACTTCGATTTTCGCCGCTCTTTCAGAAGTCTCATGACTTCAGGTGCAGATCCGATTTGGGAGTCATACTCGGGCCACTGAGTGTTTGATAACAAAGGAAAATCTCGTGTTATATCATCGCTTCATCTCGCGAGTGGCTTGGTTGCTCTGTGGTGTGAGCGTATTCACTGGATGCGGCGGCGTACGCACCGACTATAGCAAGTTGAATCTCGCTACGGTGCAGGGCATCGTGACGCTCGACGACCAGCCGCTAGCGGCCGTGGTTGTGACCTTCGAGGCACCCGATCGAACATTTTCGTTCGCGACGACCGACGAGTCCGGTCGGTATCGCTTGATGTTCAACTCCGAAAAGGCTGGTGTGACGCCGGGGCCGAAGATCGTTCGCATTCGTGCAAACGGCGAGATTACTGAAGATGGAACGAGCGGCACGCCGGAAGATGAGCGAAGGCCGGTCGTCAGCGAAGGCGACCGAGTGCCCGCTTGCTACAACACGCAATCGAAGCTCAATGTGACCGTGGCGGACGGATCTCAGCGTTTTGATTTCGACTTGAAGTCAGACTGCTCGACCACAGGCCCCAACAACTGAGATAGCGTCCCCGCCCCTTCAGCTTGCCTAGCCTCTCGATTACATCCCTCGTTAAAGCTTGCCGTTGCCTGCCGCCGATACGAACAACACGCGGATCCCTACGGACTCGCGGAGTCAGGGAAGACTCAGGGGGATCGAGATGCGTTTGGTTTGGGCGTGTTGCGCCGTATTAGTGTTGAGTTTCTACGGAAATGCGATTGGTGCAGAGCCGGCAATACCTCCGTTGAAACCGTGGATTTTACGTCAAACGACGTTTATCGTCCCGTTTACTGCGGATCTCTCGCGCGGGGTGCCCACCGAGGTCCAATTGTTCGTGTCGCAAGACGCCGGAAAGACGTGGGACTTTTATGCACGGCAAGCTCCCACGGCGGAACACTTTTCGTTTCGGGCCGCCGGAGATGGCGACTTTTGGTTTGCTTCGCGAGCCATCTCCCCGCAACGCAGCGCCTCGCCGGTCGAGCGGCTACGTCCTGAAATGCATGTCAGAGTCGACACCACGCAACCTCTACTGGAGTTGACTGCGACCGCTGGTCCGGCCGGAGAGGTGAAGACGGCGTGGAAAGTCGCGGACCCCACGCTTGATCCCAACAGCTTGAAAATCGAGTATCAGGCGTCCCCCGGTTCGGCGTGGCGAACGGTCGCTATCGACCATTCCAAATCGTGGAGCACTCCGGGCTCGTTGATTGGCGAGATGACTTGGTATCCCGAAGGGAACTCGGCGGGTATCACGGTCCGAGCCGAGGCTTCCGACAGTGCCGAAAATAAGTCCGTCGTGACTCGCCAAGTCACGCGGTCAATGGCCGCGACTCCGCCGTCTCTCAACCCCAACACATCAACCGTTGCGACGACTCCCGTCGCGCAAATCAGTCAAGCTGCTGATCGAGCTCAATCCGCGCGAGATTCAGCGAGTTACGCCTACAAACCGACGTCAGGCGGAACCACTTGGCCCACCGACAACAAGCTGCGATCGAACGTTTCACCAAGCACCCCAGAAACGCCGGTGAATCAAGCCGAGCAACCGACGACCGAGGTCGAATCACAATCGATCGGAAATGCGGCCAGTCAGCCAACTCGCACATCGTTGCCGCCCGGTGAGCGGGCTCGCATGACGAACTCTCTGCACTTTCAACTCGACTACGAACTGGATTCCGTGGGCCCCGCTGGCGTGGCCGAAGTTCAGCTCTGGGGCTCGACCGACTTTGGTCAGACATGGGCTCGGTGGAGTGTCGACGAAGACCTTCATAGTCCGCTCGACGTCGAAGTCGAACGCGAGGGAATCTATGGACTTCGCGTTGTGATTGTGGGGCGGAATGGCCTGGCTACCCCTGCGCCACACGCCGGCGACCTCGCAGATATCTGGGTCGGAGTCGATACCACTCGCCCGAACGCACGCATCTCGTCGGCGAGTTATGGAGAGGGCGTTCATGCGGGCGAGTTGGACATTCGCTGGGAAGTCATCGACGAATCGATCGGCGACCGTGGGGTCACACTCATGTTCAGCGAGCAACCGACCGGCCCGTGGACAACGATCGCTGCTGGTCTGCCGAACACGAAGCAGTATTACTGGAGCGTCGATCCCAACACGCCACGGCTAATCTACTTGCGATTGGAGTTCCGCGACGAAGCCGGAAATACAGGCGAGCATCAACTGGTGGAGCCCATCAGTACGAAGGGACTCGTGCCGAAGGCTTTCATTCGATCGGTGCGTCCCGTCGAGGAAAGGCCGCGTGAAGCCTTTCTTCGCAACCGCTACTACGAGTCGCGGTAGATTCGCTACATTACGTGGCAATCGCACGCTCGATCGTGCTGCGACTGCGTCTCGGCGTGCTCCCTCTCGCCGTTGGCAGCGCACCACCAGCAACTTCTTGAGATTCTCGCCGAAAGGAATCTGCTTATGACAAACTTCACGTACAAAGACGTCGCCAAGATGATTGACCACTCGCTGCTCAATCCGACGCTCAACGTCAAGGATCTCGAAGCGGGGATTCAACTGGCACTGGCATATGACGTCGCCAGCGTCTGCATCTTGCCGTACTACTTGAAGCGATGTGCCGAGTTACTTTCCGGCAGCACGGTTAAAGCGTCCACGACCATCGGTTTTCCTCACGGCGGGCACACGACCGCCGTCAAACGCGCCGAAGCGGAACGGGCCATTGCCGATGGCTGCCAAGAACTCGACATGGTCGTAAACATCTCAAAAGTTCTCAGTGGCGACTGGGACTACGTGCGGCAGGACATCGCTGCGGTGATCGAAGTCGCTCATGCCGCCGGGCAGAAACTGAAAGTCATCTTCGAGAACTGCTACCTCAACGACGAGCAGAAGACCAAGCTCTGTGAGGTCTGTACTGAACTAAACGCGGATTGGGTCAAGACATCGACCGGCTATGGCACAGGCGGCGCAACGCACGACGACCTCAAGCTGATGCGTGAGAAATCCGGCTCGCATGTGCAAGTGAAAGCCGCTGGCGGAATACGTGATCTGGACGGACTGCTGGCAGTTCGCGAACTAGGCGTAACTCGCTGCGGAGCCAGCCGCACCAGCGACATCCTGAACGAAGCCCGCAAACGACTCGATCTCCCACCGATCGATATCGCTGTATCCAGCAGCGCTGGCTATTAGTCCGTTAGCACAACGAATCTAATCGAACGCTAACGCAATTCTTTCAATGCGGTTGTAATTATGTACACCAAGTGTCCTGGCGCAAGCAACGCCAGCGACTTGTCACAACAACTTTCTATGTAGTGACTTACGACATACTTTGAATGTCGAGAAGGGTTTGGCCCGGCGAGTGCGATAGGATGGTATCGCTTATCACCCACCCAACTCTCTTCTCTTTTCACAACGGAGTGTGTCATGCTCGTCTTAACACGGAAAATTCAAGAACAGATTCACATCGGCAACAACATCACCATCTCGATCCTGAAGCTCAAGGGCAACACGGTTCGCATCGGCATCGAAGCACCGCGTGACGTTCGCGTGTTGCGTGGCGAGTTGCCGACCTTCGATGGAAGCTTCGAGGTCGAGATGACGGAGACTAGCGACGCCAACGCGGTTGCTTCATCTGCCGAACCGATGGCTGCCGAGGCGGAGGATTCTGAAGCGGAGGCTTCTATTTCCGAGTTGGAGTGGGAGCTGCTGAAAAAGATGTCGGGGCGCCGACCATCGTGCTCGCACGTGCGTCGCTGCTCACCCCAAGAGAGCAACGGAGCGCCGCTCGCCTCGCTCGTACGCGGCTCGAAGCTCGCTGCATCGCCAGTTGCCATCAACGACTAATGGCTTCGGGGCGTCGATTCGATTGATGGGAATCAAATGAGGCAGGGATTGCCTCTCTTTGTCCGCTCATCTCAGCAACTGCGAAGGCTTGATGCTCGAGCAAGATCCGCCGGACTTCCAAAATGGCGCGCGGGTGATGATGGACCGTGAGGTGGTCAGACGGGACCGTGATCTCCGACGCCACATCATCCAAGTGAGCGCTCTCGTATTCCACAATGCCATCGCTGCCGCCCGCTAGTGATCCGACAAATCCTTCGTTCGGCACGAGGCCGACGATATTGTGATAGATGGTCCGCGGCGAACGCGGCGAGCGGAGCATTACCGGGAGAACTGGCGAATCGGGCGAGAGCGAGTCGATGCTGGTCGAAATCGTCAGCAATTCCTTGTTCCGAAAGAAGCCCGGATTGTCGCGATTCAATCGACTTGTCGCCGAGATCATCATCTCTGGCAAGGAAATCAGTTTGCGAGCCAACCAACGCGTATAGTCGTTAGCGTATTCGCTGCCTCGATGCGGTGTGCCGATCGTAATGACGCGACGAATCGATGGATTGGGCTCGAAGTAAACAGTTCTGGCGAGGGCATCGCGAGTTGCTTCGTCTGCCTCCAGTTCCTCGAAGGGACGATCCGACAGCAAGTGCCAATAGTCGTCGCCGCTGTCCAGCGTTTGCAACTTGGAAACAAGCCCGCCCATGCTGTGGCCGACTAAGACCATCTGATCGAGTGCCGGCGTGCTACGCTGGGGATCGAGACTTTGCCGTACGTCGACGAGGTCCTCGCGCATCTGTTTGGCACTGGTCCAGAAGGGCTGGCCCGTTGGGTACAGATAGAACCAGAATTGATACTGGCTGCGAATCTCGGGGAAAGATCGCAGCTCGTTAAACATCTCCATCCAGGTGACAGGGCTGGACCACAGACCATGTACCATCACAACGGGTATTTTGTTGGGGTCGTAGGGTTCGAGCATGAACAGCCCGCGAAGCGAGTCGGCGCTGTCGGGCTGTAGGAGCGCCCAGGTCGCGATGTTCTTTCTCGCCTCGAAGTCCGGGTTGTCCAAAAAGTAGGCAAGCGGAGTCGTCAGATCGGTTTCAATTGGCACCAGCCGATTCGAGACCACGATGTCGCGAGAATTAAGTGGATCGTGCAGTTCGAGGACGCACTGATGCGGCCCGTCTCCGTGTCCGTCTAGTTTGGGCGCAACTCGCAGGAATGCAGTGACCGCAAAGCTGAGTCCGGGCGGATAGAACTTCTCGGCAGGATCTTCATTTTCGTGCGGATGTCTGACGGCGATGAGTGGTACGCCAAGTCCGTACGAATGGTGACGCGACGACAAGTTCTCGATCTCGTAGTCCGAGACGAACTCCAATCGCTCGAAGTCGTCCGCGTGCCAGTTGCCATGTGCGACCACAGAGATATTGAACTGATGTTCCCCCGTGCCAATCGTGTAGACACCGCCCGGCCGCAGTTTTGTCTCGCGGTTCGCCAGTCGCAGGGCTCCTTCCAACGCCGCGTTATACACATCACTCGCGCCACGAAACTGCGGATCGTAAGGATTCCGAAACCGATCAAATCGTGGGTCGAACAGATACCAATAGGCATGCGCGACTGCCGTGCCGTACAACTCCATCGCCTGACCGCGTTTGCCCATCGCGTCGGCGCGCTTGCCATTGATATATGCCAGTTCGGCAAACGAGTAGAGTTTGTCTGCCGAGGGATCGTTTTCGATCTCCGCTTCGAGACGCGTGAGCACTTCGGCCGAGTTGGCGTCTGCGACGTCGTATCGACGCAATAGTTCTTCCGTTCTCTGGCTGGGCTGCGGCCCGTAGAACGAAAGCAATTGCAGCGGACCCTGCAGCGGATTGCGTGGGACGGGACGCAGTTTCAAATACTTCTGCGAGGAACATCCACAAAAAACACTCGTGACCAATACCAGGACCGCGCACAGTTGCCGGGCGGAAGGCGAGCCTGTCTCGCACCAAGCGGCCTGTACGGCGCGTTGCGGCATGGTTGACAATTCCGAACGGTGGTATCGACGTCAAGTCCGATGTGAAAGCCTGCGACGTCGACTAGACTAAGATGAGATTGGGCGAACAGAGTATCGCGATCGTGCTAAGTGAGCAACCGCGTTTTTCTGCTGCGACCGACACCAGCCGTATCTGCTAGCGTGTCGCCGAGCCAATCGTGCGAAATGCAAGTGAGTGATGATGGTTCTTGAAGAGCAAACTTCGGATTCGCGGCTCCGGCACCTGGCACTGTTTGGTGGGGAAGCGACGCTCGAAGAAGGCCCACCCACCTGGCCGCTCCCGGATGAATCCGTACAGCACGCGTTGAAATCTGCTTTCGCGGACGGTAGTTGGGGACGCTACCACGGCCCGCATGTTGAACGTCTCGAAGCGTCGCTCGCCGAATACCACGCAGTTCCCCATGCCTTGGCCTGCTGTAGCGGGACATTCGCCGTCGAGCTGGCACTGCGGGCCTTGAAAGTGAAAGCCGGAGACGAAGTCATCCTGGCGGGCTACGACTTCAGCGGGAACTTCCGGAGCATCGAAGCGATTGGCGCTCGCCCGGTTCTCGTGGACATCGATCCTTTGAGTTCGTCGCTAGATGTCTCGCTCGTCGAGGATGCGATCGGTGCCGCCACGCGGGCGATCGTTGTCTCGCATCTGCACGGTGGGATCGCGCCAATGAGCACTCTGCGGGAGATCGCCGACCGACGTGGATTGCAGATCGTTGAAGACGCCTGCCAAACACCGGGCGGACGAGTCGAAAGCCGCAGGGCAGGGGCATGGGGCGACGTCGGTGTACTCAGCTTCGGCGGCAGCAAGTTGCTCACTGCGGGCCGAGGTGGTGCTATCGTGACGGCCCGAGAAGATGTCTTTCAACGCGCGAAATCGTACTGCGAGCAAGGCAACAACGCGTTTCCGTTGAGCGAGCTACAAGCCGCCGTACTCTTGCCACAGCTTCAAGAGCTTGACGCTCGAAACGTGATTCGACGAAAAAACGCAGCGTTCATCACCAAACAGCTTCGCGGAGTGAACGGGCTTGTCCCTGTCGACCAGATCCCGTTGGAAAGCGCCGCAAGTTTCTTCAAGCTAGCGTGGCTGTTCGACGAGGAAGCTTGGACCGTCGATCGCGAAAAATTTTTGGCCGCCATGCAGGCCGAGGGGATCGCCATCGACGCCGGCTTTCGCGGTTTTATCAGACGAGGTTCCGGTCGCTGCCGTCGAGCAGGTGAGTTGATGAACTCGGCACGAGCTGTTGACAGCACCGTCCTGCTTCATCACCCGGTTCTGCTCGAAGCACAATCGACCATTGAACGAGTCGTCGCGGCATTTCGCAAAGTCCATCGGGCGTTTAGTGCATCGATCGCGAAGTGATGTCGACCGAGGAATCGAATTCGCCGACGATGGCTATGGAAGCGGGTTTCTGCGGGGGCGTTTGATCGGGCTCCGAGAATTGACGGCGAATCTTATCTAACTCGCCGCGCATGATATGCACGTGGTCCGGAGCTTCGATGCCGATTTGAACTCGATTGCCCGCGATGCGATTGATGACGATCGTGATGTTATCGTCAATGACAAGCCTCTGACCAACTTTTCTGCTAAGCACTAACATCTTCGGTTCCTCCCTGATTGTGTCGTAAATCTTCGGTTCGTGATTCGAGCAGTACGACTCGGCTTCTCTGCCGATGGTTCGTTGGCTGCCGTTAAGACATAGGACGTATGTAGGATGCAAACATCATGCCGAGCGAGTAATGTTTGCTGAATCTGAGTTTTTTCTTTAAATTTCCTACGCAGGCAAGCCGCTGAGTCGGTTGCATTCTGCCGCGTCATTAACTTGTTTGTCGCGTTCTACGTCCGGATCTTGGAATGGTGTATCATTTTTGACGACAGGAACCGCTCATTGCACTGGTTGCATGAGGCGATCGAATACGTCGGTGAAAGGCTTTACGAATGATGCGGCTGCTTGCACTCGTGGGAATCTTAGGCGGAGGGCTATGTCTGCCAAGCTCGCTAGCTTGGGCAAAGTCACCCACGGAACTCTTGGCGGATGCCCAAATGGCAGCCGCAAGCGGCGATAGCACCGCTGCCGTACGCTTGGCAACCGAAGCGATTGATGCCGACGATAAGTTCGCTGCGGCATTCTATCTGCGCGGGCGCGAGCACTTCCGGCTTGGACTGATTTCAGAAAGCGTCGCGGATTTCGACCGCTACATCGAGTTGCAACCGTCGGCAGCATCGCGACAGTGGGAACGCGGGATTGCTTGTTACTATGCGAAACAGTTTGAGAAAGGTGCAAAGCAGTTCGAACTGTATCAAACGTATCACGACAACGACGTCGAGAACTCGGTCTGGCGATATCTTTGCATGGTTCCTACCGCAGGGATTGAGAAAGCACGAGCCACGATCCTCCCGATCCGGGATGACCGTCGTGTTCCGATGATGCAGGTCTTCGAGTTGTATCGTGGTCAAACAACACCAGACGAAGTTCTCGCCGCCTGCCGCCGCGACGATCCTGATCCCGCGACACTCGCCGGGCGACTGTTCTACGCGCATCTCTATCTCGGGCTGTACTATGAAGTCGCTGGCGAGAAGGAACTCGCACAGAAATACATTCTGCTCGCTGCGGACAACAAATTGGCCGAGAATCCTCGCATCAACGGATACATGTGGGATGTTGCGAGAATTCATGCAACGCAGTTGAAAAGTACCACCAAGTGAGCCAAGCCGAGATTTAACGCGGCGGAGTGCTGGCGATATGCGTGCGACAAGCGGCTTCGTTTATCAATCGCCAACAGCCGCCGATGTCCATCGCCAGATATCGCGAGCGATGGCGGCAACGGGATGCCAAAGTGGTCGAATGGTCCCATGATTGGAACATGAAATACCCGCGCAGCGTTGCGGCAACCTGGCAGGTGACCATCGACAAGCTGACCGCCCCCCCGCCCAACAGTTGTTGCAAACCTTGGCGTGGCTGGCTCCCGATCCCGTCCCCGATTGGTTGTTCGAGTCGGACGCCGAGTAATACGAGGATGCGCTGGCGGAACTGGCCGCTTATTCGATGACAACTCGGGCACAAACAGCCGCCGCGGCGAGTGGACGAAGCGCTGCCGCTGCTGGGGCGAGCGGTCGCCATCTATCGGCTATTCGAATCGCAAAACGGATTTGCGCATCCCCACTGGGACGATGTTTTGGGATATTATGGAAGCTTACTACAGGCGACCGGGCTGTCCGATGCGGAGATCGCGGCGCGGATGTCGGCCGAGTAAATGTCATTTCAGGGAGAACCGCATGACTTCTGAACACTTTGACGAAACGATCGTTGCCTTGATGGAGCGAATACCATTTCACGTTTTCACGGTTGAGCTGAACACGGGCCAGCGAATTGAAATCGATCATTCGCGTGCCCTCATCGTTCGCGAAGGCGTTGCCGTGTTTCTCGGACCCGGTGGGGTGCCTCACTTGTTCGATCACGAAAGCGTGAATCAGGTTATCGTCGCGCCAGCGAACACAGACGCTTGATTCCGGCAAAACTTAGACGAGCCTACTCCCATGAACAAGCCAACACCCGAACCAATCGATCCCAGCCAGGTTACTGAACTCGCCACTGGTGTCATCCACCGAGATCGCTTTCCTTACTTGGCCACCATCGACGGCGACCAACCTCGCGTCCGGCCTGTCTCGCCGGTTCGAACGGACGGCTTTACCGTCTATGTCGCGAACCTCCGTGCCTATCACAAGACGGTCGAGATCGAAGCGAACTCCAAAGTCGAACTTTGCTACCTCGACGAAACCCACGATCAAGTACGGATCACAGGTATCGCCGAAGAAGTTACGGATCGCGAGCTACTTCAAGAGATCTGGGACGCGAACCCGCTGATGCGGCAGTACCTGGGCTCGCTCGATAACCCGCAGTTGATCGTGTACCGCATCGTCCCTGCACGCGTCCGGTTCATGCGTGAGTGGGCGTTGCAGTATCACGAAGTGCCGGTAGAGTAAGCACGCGATCAGTGTACGCAATACAAGACACGATCGGATCGAAGCAGCAATTCGACCCGACTCGGTGCGAGCGATGACCGAAAGACTTCTTCGTCGCTTGACGGAACTGCATTTTTTTGCGACGACTTTCAGATGGGAATCCGGCTCGATCACATACACCTCGCCAGCCTCATGCGGGACGTAGACGAGCCCCTTCGCAGTGATCGGTGACGCAAAGCTCTCTGGGCAATCCAATTTGCGCAACTACGGCATGGGTTCGCGACCTCGGTTCGGGATGCAGTCAAAAATCCGGGTTGGCTGTCAATTGCACCAACGAATTCAAACTGCCAGAGCGAAATCCTTCGAGGTCAATGGTAACGAACTTGAAGCCAAGTTGCCGCAACTGCTCTGCGAGGTGCGAACGAGTAGCAGCCGGAATGAGTTTCGCGATCTCATCGGCAGCGACTTCGATCCGAGCCAAATCACCTCGGTGATACCGGACTCGTACATTTCGAAAACCTTGATCTCGCAAGAGTTGCTCGGCACGGTCAACCATTCGGAGTCGCTCGGGCGTCACCGCTTCCCCGTAAGCGACTCGACTGGAAAGGCAAGGCGTCGCTGGCTTGTCCCAGACCGGCAGGCCCCAATACTCCGCCAACGCTCGAACATCGGCTTTCGTAAAGCCACATTCCGCCAACGGGCTGCGAACCGAATGCTCGCTGGCGGCTTTCATTCCAGGGCGATAATCGCTCGCATCATCGACGTTGGCCCCATTGAGGACCACCTGCACTCCAAGTTGCTCCGTCAAACCATCCAGTTGCGTGTAGAGTTCCGTCTTACAGTGATAACAGCGATCAGGTGCGTTCTGTGTATAGCTCGCGTTCGCGAACTCATCCGTCGAGATGACGATGTGCCGAATCCCGATCCGTGCCGCCAGCGACTTCGCTTCGTCCAACTCGCCCGACGCTAAACTTGCGCTGGTTCCGGTCACGGCAATGGCGTTCTCGCCGAGTGCCAGTTGAGTGGCTTTGGCAACAACGGTGCTATCGACTCCCGCCGAAAACGCCACCGCACAGCTCTCGAACGAGCGGATGAGCGTCAAAAGCTGCTCACGTTTATCGGCGAGTGTCGACATCGAAACCTTTGAGTTAACGAAAGAAAAGGCAATCTCCACCGCAATGCCGTGGCAGTGAGTTTTGTGAGAGCCCGCAGTCTAAAGGTGGGCACCTGAATCGTGGAGCACATGAGCCAACGCCAGAGCTACCGTCTGTGTACTCGAAAGCAAACAGGGCAGATGAGTTGGATATACGCGCGACCACGACTTAAACCGGTTCCCCTACGGACTTCTTATCGGCTCCCCAGAAAATTCGCACTGACATCACGTACATGGCAGAGTATTGCCACCTGTCATTGTCTCAGACGGAGCAACGCAAGCCAAGTGCGGAGATCGGGGCATTCTGCGACCGGGGCGCTGGGCGTTCAGCAAACTCATCAACAAGAAAGACAAAGAAACGCTACCCGCAGATAGCGTTTCTTTGTGTAATCGTGACGTTTGGAAGCCTAATCTTCGCTGCTCGATTCGCGAATTCTCGGCTCCATCACTTTTGTGTTACGCTCAACGGCCAAGACGACAGTGCGTTGTTCGACACCATCCGGGCTGCTGGCGACGACCGGCAAGACCTGCCGGCGGTCGGGCATGCTCAGTCTCGCGGAAAATGAACCATCGGCTTGCAGCTTAACCGGCGTTCCTGCGAGCGTGACGTGAGCGTTCGGTCGCGTCACGCCGTAGACGATCATTTCTGCGTCAACATCGAACTCAAAGTCGTGCTTGCGACCAAGGCTCTTGTCGGCCCCGCGACCGAAACGAGTTCCCGCTGGCGATCCCATGCGACGTCCCAGGCGTTCCTCGAACAGTTCCTGCAATTCCCCGTTGCCATCTTCGCTATAGCCGCCGCTCAACGCGTAGATTTTCTCGCAATTGTCCGCGATCTCCGACCAATCGTTCGCCGACGAGTCGCCGCTGCTGGGGCGTGGCGTCGTCACGGAATTGCTGCGAGCCAAACTATAAAATCTTCCGTTTGCCGCAAGGTAACCGACATCGCAACGGTAGCCCTGACTGACTCCGGGGATATCGATATACCACGTCTTCACGCCGCCATGGATTTCAATGTCGCGAACGACTTGCTCCGACGCGTTGGTAGTATGGCCTGTATCCGCCTTCACTAGCCGAAGCACAGGTTTCGCGGTATGCCACTGCTCGGCCATAGCGGCTCGAGCCCGTTCGATGCTCCCGCCCAGCAAGTCCCAACACGCTTGCAGCCAGTAGGCATCGCGCACGAGCAAGACAACTCGGTCCTTTTTCGGCGCATGTCCGTTCTGTGCGGCCTTATGTGTACCGTTCATTGCGGCCAGATTTTTCTGGCGCTCGCGCTCGTCGTTCACCCGCTGAATCTTCTTCAAGATGCGGGGATTCGTCGGTGGTTCTGGCTTGGAGCGAGGTGCCGCCTTTTGCTTCTCTAGCTTTACAGTCGTTGACCGTCGAACAGGAGCCGCCTTTTTCTTGGTGGGCGAGACTTTTACCGGCTTGGGCGACTTTTGAGTCGCCTTCCGCTTGGCCGCACGCACCAAGGCGCGGACGAGTTCATCCTTTCGCATGGAACGCCAGCCGAGCACTCCCACTTTCTCTGCAAGTTTCCCAAGGTCTTTAACTGTTTGTGTCTTTAGTGCTGCTGCCGTGTACAAGGTACTGGACCTCCGCATGAACGCCGTTTCGCCCGAACGGCGATGTGATCCGCCGGGCAACTTACCGAGATTGAGCGCCATCCGTGACTTGGCTACTACGCTCGAACTCGCACGGCATTCCATAACCGCTTGAGGTTCAAAAACGCGAATCTGCATCTTGCATTGATCCGCATCAAAGGCGTGGCGGGCGGCGACCCGCACGACGGTATTCACTGTTGGGGGCCTGCCGACTCTGGGCTAAAAGTTGCAGAACCGCTGGAACCAATCGGTTATTTAGTGAATTTCCGTCACCGATGTGCCTCGTAAGCCACTTTGGCGTCCCGCCGCAAGTGTCGGATACAAGGATCGCATCGATAGATCCAACTGTAATCGATCGGAGGGCAAGATGCAATCAGATACCCCCCATTGGTTGTTGCCAGCCATTAGAAGTGCCCCATTATTATGAGGTTGAGAGTTGAGGGTTGAGGGTTGAGGGTTGAGAGTTGAGGGTTGAGGGTTGAGAGTTGAGAGTTGAGGGTTGAGAGTTGAGGGTTGAGGGTTGAGGGTTGAGGGTTGAGCGTTGAGGGTTGAGGGTTGAGGGTTGAGGGTTGAGGGTTGAGGGTTGAGAGTTGAGAGTTGCACCGAATGGCACGATTCGGTCACATCGAAATGGGCGAACACGCGGCCCGGCCTGTCGCGTCGTCGATCATCTACGACACCACTCAACTCAGGTAAGCATCGTCCGACAGACCTCGTGACTTTTCTTTAGCCGATCGTGGTGCGAACCATCGAATTGCACCAACTCTCGCCACGCGCGATGAATTGGCCATGACGTCCTCCCTTTTCTTTTTTCACATTGCGTTGACCCTGTCATCGTGTGATGCAAAACGTTGTCGAGGGACTTTTCGCGGAGAGGCTGTGAAAAAATCGTGGGATAGGCTTCCAGCCTGTCATTTTCCCCATATTTGTGACAGGCTGGAAGCCTATCCCACCATTAAAATCATAGCCTCGGAGTTACCTGGCTCACGTTTTGCGTTTCGATACCGCTACAAACGGCGCAGCTTGAACGAATCAAAGCCGCAGGCTCACGAGCGGTTCCTTGTGGATTCTCGATGACGGGTTTAGAATGGGCCGAGTCGAAAGACAACTCTCCAAACTCGCCGCTGGAACTGTGCCTACTTCGCCATTTCTTCCGTCTTACCTCAGCCGGTGACAATGTGTTCCTCAACGAGTGACATCGTGTTGCTGGAAGGACTTCGATGAGCGTACTCCACCACGAATGCGGTATTTGTGCGGTCTATCACCTGCCAAATACTCCCACCAGTGAGATTTGCCCCGAAGGTCCAGAACATGCGTCGCGGCTGCTGCCCCGGATGCTGTTGGATATCCAAAACCGCGGGCAGTTGGCCGCCGGGATGACGACATTCAACGCGTCCCGTAAGCAATTAATCGATACGCACAAAGACGTTGGTTCCGTCACCGAAGTGTTCCGTCTGGCACATCGCGAGCCTTGCGAGCGGTTAATGGAGGAATACGCCGGGCAAGCCGGTATCGGACACGTTCGCTATGCCACCTGCGGGACTGAGGACCGGAGCTACGCCCAGCCTTTCGAGCGGCATCATCTCGAAAAGCGGAAGTGGTTTAGTTTCGGATTCAATGGCCAACTGGCCAATTACACCGAGTTGCGAGATAGGTTGTTACAAGATGGCGACAATCATCTGGCAAGAGAGACCGACACCGAAATTCTGATGCACGAGTTCAGCCGCGAGCTGTCCGGGGATCGAGAGCCGTCGCTAGTCGAGATGATGGCAAGCGTTGCCCAGCGCCTTGATGGCGCCTACAGTCTCGTGTTTCTGAATGCTCGTGGCGAGATGCTCGTGGCCCGCGATCCGCTGGGAATTAAACCGCTTTGTTATGCCTTCGACGGCAGCCTGTTCGCTGCGGCTAGCGAAAGCGTCGCCCTGTTGAATCTCGGTTTTGCACCCGAGCGAATTAAGTCTCTTGAACCAGGTCACGCGATCACGATCGTGGAGGGACAGCTCAGCATCCTCCCTTTTGCCAAAGCCCCCAATCTCGCCCATTGTTTTTTCGAGTGGATCTACTTCGCGAATGTCGCAAGTACGCTGGATCGACGAAGCGTATACTTGTCGCGAACTGCACTGGGCGTCGAACTGGCAAAGCTCGAAGCCGCCGACGGGAGTATCGATTACAAAGATGGCAACACGATTGTCGTCCCGGTTCCTGACACCAGCAAAGCAGCAGCGGACTCGATGGCGTACGAACTTGGTATTCCATCTCGCGAGGGGTTGATTCGTAATCGCTACTCGGGGCGGACGTTTATCGAAGGCGGCTCGGGGCGTCGCAAGAAAGCCCAAACCAAGTACACACCGCTCCGCGAAGTCCTGGAAGGCAAGCGAGTCTTTCTCGTCGAGGATTCGATCGTTCGCTCGACGACGATGCAAGTTCTGCTCGACCGCATCAAGGAACTCGGTGGAGCCAAAGAGATTCACGTGCGTGTCGCTTGTCCGCCGATTGTCGCTCCTTGCTTTTATGGCATCGACATGCCGACGGTCGACGATTTATTCGCTCCCAAATTCCTCAAGGGCGGCCCGCTAACGAATGAAGTGCAGGCCGCAATGGCCAAGCAACTCGGTGCCGATTCGCTCCGTTATCTACCAGTCGAAGCCATCGCACGGGCGATCAATCTTCCCGGGTCACAGCTTTGTCAGGCTTGTATCACCGGAAAGTACCCCACGAAACGTGGGCAAGAGCTGTACCAAATTGACTTGAAGGATTCCGGCAAGCCGAATAACGTTCGTCGGGCCTACGAACGCACTCGCGCCGTGGCTACTTCCTAACGCGACGTTGGGCACGCGACCAGCTATGGCAGCCGACACACCACAACTGGAGATTACTTGCTCCCGGCAATTCCCCGAGTGGATGGCCGAGCGACGAGTGAGCTTGGCGTTCACGACCTACCAAACCGGCAAGCTTTTCATGATTGGCTTGCAGCCGAGCGGTCGACTCTCGATCTTCGAGCGGACGTTTAATCGGTGCATGGGGCTCTACGGCGATGGGCAGACGTTGTGGATGAGCACGCTCTACCAGCTCTGGCGACTTGAGAATGTGGTCGCATCCGGCCAACTCACCAGCGAAGGCTATGATCGTCTATACGTTCCTCAGGTCGGCTACACGACGGGGGACGTGGATACTCACGATATCGTTGTGACGGACGAAGGCCAAGTCGTGTTTGCCAACACCTTGTTCAACTGTCTTGCCACGATTAGCCACACGCATAGTTTCGCGCCCATCTGGAAGCCACGATTCATCAGCAAGCTGGCAGCTGAAGATCGCTGTCACATGAATGGCATCGCACTCGATCGCGGAAAGCCTCGCTACGTTTCCGCAGTCAGTCAGAGTGACATCGTCGACGGTTGGCGCGACCGGCGTCGAGATGGCGGGTGTGTGATCGATATCGAATCGAATGAACTTGTTTCGAGCGGACTGTCGATGCCGCACTCGCCACGAGTGTATCGAGAGCAACTCTGGCTGCTCAATTCGGGAACTGGCGATTTTGGCCGCGTTGATCGGAGTACTGGCAGATTTGAGCCACTCGCCTTCTGTGCGGGGTATCTCCGTGGCATGGCATTCACGGATGACTTTGCCGTCGTGGGACTGTCACGACCTCGCGAGAATAAAACGTTTACGGGGCTTGGTCTCGACGACAAGCTTGCGGAGCGCGACGCCGAAGCACGTTGTGGCCTGCTGGTGATCGATTTGCGGACAATGGACATCGTTCACTGGTTGCGAATCGAAGGCGTCGTCTCCGAACTGTACGACGTCGTCGTTTTGCCGAACGTCATGCGTCCGATGCTCCTGGGATTCAAGAGCGACGAAATCCGCCGCACGATTTCGATTGACGAAACTGCGTCGCGCTAACCTTCCTAGCTGCTTGTCCGACGAGCGAACTCGCACTGTCGAATCGCTCACCGCACGTTGCTCACGGCATGATTTGCCAGTAGTTGATTCCTTCTTCGGGCAAACTTCCGCCACTCATGCTCGCCAGCCAGATGATCAAGCCCATTACTACGGCCATGACGGCCACCACGATCATCGCGGTTCGCCGGTCGCGGCGCAATTGGTCCTTGTTTTCTGGCGTCTTTGTGGGCGGAGACGCGGTTGCTCCCAACGGGCTTCTCATAACGGTCAACATCTCGCACCTCCTTTCGAGACACTTTGGTCTCTGCGTTTAGTACGTGCAAAGGCCATGCCAAGTTCGAAGACGATCAAGCACGTGAATTTGCCACAGGTTGGCAGGTCGTGGCTTAAAACGCGACGGTCACACGGCAAAAAGAACCGCAGAAATGGATCATCTCGATAACGAGCCGAACAGTTCCAAGAGATCGGTCAATCGCGTTTCGGAAGCGTCGCGCTGCGGAGCCAGAAGCGGTCAAGTACTTCGATCAGCTTGCTGAATCCATCAGCATCATGCGGTTTCTCCAGGTAGCAGTTAGCCTGCAAGTCATACGCTCGCTGGATGTCTTGCTCGTTGTTTGAGCCGGTAAGCACGATCACGGGAATGTCCTTGAGATGCTCATGCTGCTTAATCGCAGCCAAGACCTCAAAGCCCGACATCTCCGGAAGATTCAAGTCGAGCAGCACGACATCCGGACGAGGAGCGTCTGTGTACTCGACTCCGTGGTAGAGGAACGAAAGTGCCGACTCGCCGTCGCGCACACGATGTACGTTGTGCGGTGGCTTGTTTCCGGCGAAGTATTCTTGTAGCAACCTTGCATCGAGCGGGCTGTCTTCCACCAACAGAATGTCGCGTGGGCAAGTCATCGCAGTCATTAGCCGAACTCCTAATCTAACTCAACATCCTCTGCCGGCAAAACCACTAACCAGTGTACGCTTGCGACGCACCAAGACAATAGAGTCGGGCGGAATCGAGCGAGGCATGCTGTCTGAGTGTCGCAGCGGGGGCGACGGAGGTTGCACCTCAACCGAGTGCATCTGAAAGCTAAATGCCGTCGCGATACGCAGTTCACGACATCGACTTATGCAGCATCGTCGCCGGACTTATCGACGATAAACTTCCAGCCGACGTCTGCTTTTGATACGACGTTGCATTTCGTGGCGATCCGCCAGAGTGCTTTGGGAATTGGCGTCGGGTCGTAGAGGTAAAGATCTGGAAACGCATTCTTCAGCGCTTCCGTCGCGCGCACGGCGTTGTAGTGTGGAATGCGTGCGTCGAGATGATGAGCAACATGCGTGCTGCCAATCCGATGGTGCAAGAAATCAAATATTCGACCGTACGGTCGGTCGATGGTCATGAATGCTCCGAGTACCCAGCACCATTCATTGTCCTCGAAGTGCGGAACGTCGACATCGGTGTGTTGGAGCCAAGTGTAAAGCACTAACCAGAAATTCACGACCAAGTAGGGGCCGACATACAATGCCAGTACGGGCACGATCGAACCGACGGAGTACGCCCACCACCCAAGCAAGCATGCCGTGACAAGGACTCCGAGCGTCGAGAGCCAAACCTTGGCGCGCCACTTGCCGGGAAACATCGCCGCCGAAAATGGTCTAGCGGGCCAGAAGTGATTGGTCAATCCGCGCGAGGGAGCGCCACTCACGCCTGTCATCAAATAGGCGGGCCATCCGACCAGGAACCTGCCAAGCATGATAAAGACGGCAAACGCCTCATCGCCCAAAGCATTCTGAACCTTGACCCATGCTTGACCTGCGGCCGTCGTGTCGCGAACCGGAACAAACGTCTCGCCATCGTCGAGGTGATTCGTTCTCGCGTGATGCAATGCGTGGCTTCGCTGCCACGAAAAGTACGGCACCAGCATCGCAGAATGCAGCGTAAAGCCAATGATATCTTGAAGCCAGTTATGGCGAGTAAACGCCCGATGACCGCATTCGTGAGCGATCACCCAGCAACCGGTTGCTGCGGTACCCGTGAAGAGTGCATAGCCGACCCAAGCAGGCAGCCACACCCAACTCAGCGGGATAAACGAGTATGCGGCGAGTCCCGACCCCAGCGTAATCACCAGCGAAGCGAACATGTACAGCGACGATTTCAGCAAACTGCGGTCGAAGCAATCTTCGGGAATGACGGCCAAAACTTGTTGCTTGGTGGGCAACGGTGTCGGCTTCCCTGTTCTCGTCGATTCAATGTGCCAATCAGTATCGCGAACTACCGCCGTGGGTTCCGTTGCAAGAGACAATAGATATTCCTGATGATGGTTGACAAGAGAAGTCCGCAAGCGCATTGCCCCACGAAGTAAGAATCAAAGGAGAATGCTGGACGGTAGCAGAAAGCCAAAACGGCTTAAAGTGGCAATGTGCCGCCCTGGCGAGAGACGCTGGCGCGAGAAGTCCTCGTGTTTGGCACCGAGAAGCCACCACCAAACCTTGCAAAACGCGAGGTAAATGGCCGCGTGGAAGGGATCTCGCGACGACTAAGACGAATTGGAAGCTCGCAAGTTTCACGCCGCCGTTATCGAACAATTACGCTTCTTTTACGAAGCCGAAACATTCACAACCGACGTGAAACCCGGCATCAATGCCCGCCGGTAGGCTCAGAACTCCTGATCCGGCAGAAATACGGCGAACCATAATTCGTGGTCGTCCTGAATTCGTGGCAGCACATCGTCTGGCCCCACGAATT
>CAUJKL010000743.1 GCA_963204995.1 Planctomycetota bacterium
ATCGGACCAGAGTTCACAATCGGGATATATAAGCAGAAGTCGCACGACGAGACGATTCAGATCATCAAGACTGCATGAGGCGGCAAGAGCCTGAATACCCATTACCTTCCGACGAGCGCTGGTCCCTACGAATACAACGACACTCAGTTGGCAGCGTTCAAAAAACAGGGCAAGGATCTGGAAGCGATCAGGGCCGCGAAAGTCGAGGCGACGGGGCACTACTACCGCTTGATGAACGAGCATGTAAAGAAAGTTCTGGCGGATATCAAACGAGTGTATCCCAATTACGATGCGAAGGCGGGATACGAACTGGCTGGCTTTGTTTGGTTCCAGGGTTGGAACGATATGGTCGATGGCAGCACGTATCCCAATCGAGGTGAAGCGGGAGGCTATGACCAGTACAGCGAACTGTTGGCGCAGTTCATTCGCGATGTACGCGAGGATCTCGCGGTGCCGAAGCTGCCGTTCGTGATCGGTGTCATGGGAGTCGGCGGCCCTACCGACAAGTACGGGCCCGACCAGCAGCGCTACAAGGGAACTCATCAAAGCTTTCGTATGGCGATGGCCCAGCCGGTTTCCTTGCCGGAGTTCAAAGGCAACGTCGCTGCCGTGTTAACCGAAAACTACTGGGACATGGAAGTGGTCGAACTCAGAACCAAGGAAAACACGATTCAGCAGAAGAAGGACGAGATCAATGCCAAGATCAAGGAAGGAAAAGTCAGTCGCGAGGAAGGCAGTGCGGCTTTGGACAATCTCTATGCGGAAGTCTTTACTCCGCGTGAGCTTGTGATCCTGAAGGAGAGCGTCTCCAACTTCGATTTTCACTACATGGGTTCCGCCAAGATCATGGCCCAGATCGGCAAGGGGTTCGCCGAGGCAATGGCCGAGCTGCTCGAAGGGAAGAGATAGGAGGGAAGTGAGCCACAACCCGACACGCATCGCCGCGCGTGTGGCGGTTCGAAGTCGGTCGTTCGACTGGAAAGACCGCGCAGTCGAAAACGACTGTTAAGCTAGGCCTATCAGTTCAATTGCAGCGGCGAATCGATCTATTCGATGATCATATCGTCGACGGTGTGCCCCGACGGAATCATCGGCAGCACTTGTTCCTGGTACGGCACTTGAACGTCAAGCACATAAGGGCCGTCGTAATTGATCATTTCCTCGAGCGCAGCGACGAGATCAGCCTTATCGCGAACCGTTGCAGCACCGATACCGTAGCCCTTCGCGATCATCACGAAGTCAGGATATCGCTCTTCAGCATAGTTGCCGTCGCCATTTCCGGTCGCTTCCGCGTGATGCGTTGGGCCCATGTACGTGTGTGCTCGATTACCCTTGAAGAACCGATCCTCCCATTGAACCACCATGCCGAGATGTTGGTTATTCAACAATAGGACCTTCACCGGCAAGTTCTCGCAGTAGCAACAAGCAAGCTCCTGGATGTTCATTTGGAAGCTGCCGTCACCGTCAATGTCGATGACCAAGGCGTCCGGATGCGCGGCTTGGGCTCCCATGGCAGCTGGCAAACCAAAGCCCATCGTACCCAGACCGGAACTGGACATCCAAGTTCGCGGGTACTTGAACTTGTAGAATTGCGCGGCCCACATTTGATGCTGACCGACACCGACGCTGATGATCGTCTTGCGATCCTGTGTCAGTCGGGATAGCTCGGTGATGGCGTGTTGCTGCGTGATGCCGTCGAATTGGCTGTCGTACTTGAACGGGTACTCGCGTTTCCAGGTCTGGCATTGTTCGACCCAATCCGAGATGTCTTCTTTCGGTTCGACGATCTTGTTCAACTCTTGCAAGGCATACTTGACGTCGCTGACGATCGGGATGTGTGCCTCTCTGATCTTGTTGATCTCGGACGGATCGATGTCGATGTGAACGATCTTGGCCCGCTTGGCGAAAGCCTCGACTTTTCCGGTGACGCGGTCATCAAATCGAACGCCCAACGCAATCAATAAGTCGGCGTCACGAATTGCCCAATTCGCATAGATGCTGCCGTGCATCCCCAGCATGTCGAGCGATAGCGGGTCGTCGCTGGGAAGTGCTCCGAGTCCCATGACGGTCATGGTCGTTGGGATGCCTGTCTTGCGGACCAACTTGCGCAGTTCGTCACTAGCACCCGAAGCAATGATGCCGCCTCCCGCATAGATCAGCGGACGCTTGGCGAGCTTGATGGCCGCTGCGACTTGCTTGATCTGCTCCGGCAACGCAATTTGCTCGTCGACGAGGTAGCCGGGAAGTTCCATCGGTGCGTCCCAATCCGGAACGCAAACCGCGTTTTGAATATCCTTGGGCATATCGACCAGCACGGGCCCGGGCCGACCTGTCGTCGCCACGTGAAAGGCTTCGTTCATCACTCGCGGCAAGTCATTGATGTCGGTGACCAAGTAGTGATGCTTCGTGATGCCGCGACAGATCTCGACGATCGGTGTCTCTTGAAACGCGTCGAGCCCGATGTTTCCCGTCGGTACTTGTCCAGTAATCGCGATGAGCGGGATGCTGTCCATTTTCGCATCGGCCAAGCCTGTGACGAGATTTGTCGCCCCCGGGCCACTCGTTGCCATACAGATCCCCGGTTTGCCGGTGGTTCGGGCGTATCCCTGAGCGGCGAACGAACCGCCTTGCTCGTGGCGAGGCAAAATCGTGCGAATTCTATCCTTATAACGAGTCAAAGCCTGATGCAGCGGCATGCTGGCACCACCCGGATAGGCGAAAATGACCTCAACCCCATGGTCCACCAACGACTTAACGAGGATGTCGGCACCGGTCATGAGTTGATTGTCAGTCGCTTTTTCGGCAGTGGCCACGGTCTTTGCTCCGGGTTAATTCGAGGGAAGGGGCAAGCCAACGCAAATGTCGGCAACATTTCACTTTAGGTGATGAGACACTCCCTTTCAAGCGATAGTTCGCGATGGAAAGGGCCACTCGAAGAAAATGTCGTACGACGACGCAACTTCAGTCGGACCTCAGCACGCGAACTAAGCGCGTGACCGGACCTTCAACACGATGGCGGTCATATCGTCAGCGGGAGGGCGGGCGTTGGCGAAGGCGTTGGCTTCATCGAACAATCGTTCAAGCGTCTGAGCGGCGGTCAAATCGGTCGAGTCAGCTACCAGTTGGCACATTCGCGGGACGCCGAAGAGCTGCGATGTGGTCGGCGATCGCTCAGCGATACCGTCCGTAAAGAGGAGCAATGTGTCGTTGGTCCGCAGTTGTGTCTCGCGAACTTCGAACGGGCCGCCTAATTGAATTCCCAACGGAGGGTCGTTACTCTCCAGCGTTTCCGTCGCACCGTCAGCCCTGATAAGTTCGGCCGGTTGTCCGGCAGAAGCATAACGACAGACTCCCGTCGCGACGTCGATCCTGGCCAGAAAGAGCGAGACGAAGGTGCCGAAGTTGTCGTGGACGAGCAATTCATTGACGCGTCGGATCATCGTCCCGATATCGTCTGTCGTCGGAGCCAGCGTCCGGACGGCCGCTCGCGTCTCAGCCATGACGAGCGATGGCCCAAACCCGTGTCCCGAAACGTCGCCGATCACGAGGATAAGGCTGTTCTCATCGGCCAGGAGGTAGTCGAAATAGTCGCCTCCGACTTGGTTGGCCGGATCGCATCGTCCAGCGACGTCCAAGCCGGGCAGTGGCGGCAATGGTCGCGGATAGAGTCGTCTCTGGATAAATGCCGCCGCGTCGATTTCGCGTTCCGCTCGTTGGCGGTGAAAGCGTTCGATCGTGTATTGCAACGAACGTCCGAGCGATTCGGAAATGGTTTCGTTTTTCGAGAAGAAGTCCTGAGCACCCTGACGCACGGCTTCCAAGGCGATTTGATCATCCTTCACGCCGGAAAGTATCACGATGGGAGCACCGTTCGCGGCTTCCGTGACCAGCGAAAACGTCTTCAGGCCGTCGCTATCAGGAAGCGATAAATCGAGGACGACGATATCGAATACATTCTCGTGCAAACGCTGTACTCCACCGTGCAACGTCGTTTCGTGATGTAGGTCGAAGCTTGGTTCGACGCGACCCGCCAGATGTGCCTTGATGAGCCCGGCATCAGCTTCGCTATCTTCGATAAGCAATACAGTAATCGTGGCGTGGCTGTCGTTCGTCATTTTGTCGGGGGGAGTGTGGCGTAAGTGAACCAGAATTCTTCTAGCGACTTAATCGCATTCATGAATTCAGTAAAGTCAACGGGCTTTTGTACGTAACAGTTAGCCTTCAGCTTATAGCTACGAGCCACATCTTCCGGCGCAGCAGAAGTCGTCAGAATGATGACTGGTATCGAAGCAAGATCTCGATCTCCGCGAATGTCGGCCAGCACTTCGCGTCCGTCCATTTTGGGCATGTTGAGGTCGAGCAAGACGAAATCCGGCCGAGGTGCGTCGGGATAACCATCGCCATGCCGCAAGAACCGCATCGCCTGTTCACCATCCTCGACCAAATGGACATTGACAGGTACGCCCGCATTCTTCAACGCAGCCTGAGTCAACCCGGCATCGCTGGGGCTGTCTTCGACGAGCAGAAGCTCGATAGGCCGACTTTGAGGCTTGGTATTGGACATCGTTACTTTCCCGGCTTGGGGACACCAGACATGAGGCATGGTTCGGTCTTCTAATGCAAGGTTCAAACAACTTCGTCTTCGAACTCCTTTACCGATTCATTCTCCATGTTCATCAAGCTGTCCGCCTGCACTACGACGAACCGTTTTAATCCCACACTGATCTCGTCGCCGGGACTCAACACAATCTGTTGCACGGACTTACCGTTCACAATCGTGCCATTCCGAGAGCCCAAATCTCTGAGCACAATTTGCCCACCGACGCGGTCGATGTCACAGTGGTTTCGGCTGGCCCAGCGACACTCGACACGAATGTCCACAACGTCGCCCCGCCCCATGACAAGTGGTAATTTGCTAGTTTCAACAGGGCCCTTGGGGTCGTCAACCGGAAGCAGTGTTAGTGTCATGATCTCAAGTCCGCAGGAGGGATATCGGACTTTATAGGCGGGAAATTACTTCAATGTCGCTGATGCTACGGTCTCGTGAGTGGGACTGTCTATAGTCCAATTGACTATGTCCGATGGCGGCGGGATCGGCCTGAACCGGCAACCTGAACCGCCAACTGCCGAGAAAGGAGCCGGAACGTGCGACGCGACAAGCGGCAAGTCGCCTATTAAACCGAACTCCGTACCGCCGCTAGAAAAATGGGGGATTCTTGGTAGTTCACATCTTGCGACACGTTCCTCCATGACTGAAGATTGATCATTGCTCTAAGGTTTCTCATCTCGGTGAAGGGCGCTGAACTCTCAGGTACACGATCATGTACGCGTCGAGGAGATTGTGCGACACGCAAACCTTCTAACTCGGGGCTCGATTTTTCTGAAGCTCGCGACGTTGGTCGCGTTTGTGGTCATTCTGACCGCGACGCTCGTGAGCTGGGTTGGCTTCCGCTTCGCCCGGAATAGCTTGACAACAGAGATCCACACACGACTTGATACGCTTGCACATAATCGCGAAGAGCGGTTGCGGGCTTATGTTTCCCAACAAAAGGAACGTGCGGCGCTCGTCGCCAGCCGCACACGGTTGCGGACTGAGTTAATGAACCGACTGAACAAGGCGACACCGGAGCCAGCGGACTT